>JAGWRY010000134.1 GCA_028869495.1 Elusimicrobiota bacterium
CGCTGGCGGCCGCGGCGCTGGCGGCCGCGGCGGCGGTCTGCGCCCAGCTGGTCGGCGGGGCCCTGAAGCTGTCGGCGGTCGCGGTCGTGGCCGGAGGCTCGACGACGACCGGCGGCACCATGCACATGATCTCGTCCATCGGCGGCCACGGAGTCCCGATGTCGGGCGGCGGCTACTCGCTGATGCCCGGGACGCTCTCGGCGGTGAAGACCGCGCGCCCGGACGCGTCGCTCGCGCACTGCTATCCGACGCCGTTCGTGCCGTCGCGCGGCGACTCCCGGATCACCTTCTCCGACCTGCCGGCGCAGGCGAAGATCGTGATCTACACGATCGCCGGGCGCGTCGTGAAGACGCTCTATAAGGACGACACGACCGACAGCCTCGTCTGGGACCCGGTGGCCAGCGAGAGCGGGGAGCAGATCGCCAGCGGCGTCTACCCGTTCGTCGTGATCCAGTCGAACCGGGTGACCAAGCGCGGGAAGCTGATGGTCGTCAAGTAGGCGCCGGGCGGGCGGACGCGCCGATTTGCTAAAAAACATCGTGCCTCACCGTCACGTCTGCGTCCACGGCCACTTCTACCAGCCGCCGCGCGAGAACCCCTGGCTGGGCGAGGTCGAGCGCGAGGACTCGGCCCTCCCCTTCCACGACTGGAACGCCCGCATCGCCGAGGAGTGCTACGGCCCGGCCGCGCTCGGCGTGCGCGCGGGCTCCGACGGGCGCGCGATCTCCTACGAGGACCTCTTGCGGCGGATCTCGTTCGACTTCGGACCGACCCTGCTCTCCTGGCTCGAGCGGCGGCGCCCGTCCCTGCTGGCGCGGATCGTCGCGGCCGACCGCGAGAGCGCCAAGCCCGACGGCCTGGGCAACGCGATCGCCCAGCCCTACTTCCACGTCATCCTGCCGCTGGCCCCGCGCCGCGACAAGGAGACGCTCGTGCGCTGGGGCCTGGCCGAATTCCTGGCCCGCTACGGGCGCGACGCGCGCGGGATGTGGCTGCCGGAGACCGCGGTCGACGACGAGACGCTCGACGTCCTGGCCGCCGAGGGGGTCGAGTTCACGATCCTGGCCCCGTCCCAGGCCGCCGCGATCCGCCCGGTCGGCGGCGAGTGGGCGGACGCCGGCCCGGACGGCGCGGACCCGAAGACCCCGTACCGCTGGGTCTCGCCGAAGGACCCGGCGCGGGGCCTCGCGGTGTTCTTCTATCACGACCGCCTGTCGCGCGGGGTCATCTCCGGCGAGGCGCTGGCCTCGGCCGAGGTCTTCGCGCGCGCCGTCGAGGCGCGCCTGCTGCCCGGCGCGGCCGCGCAGATGGTGCACGCCGCCAACGACGGGGAGTTCTACGGCCACCACAACCCGGGCGGCGAGCGCGTGCTGTCCCTCGCGCTCGACCTGCTGGCCGACGCGGAGATCCCGGCGATCAACCACTCGCGCTTCCTGCGCCTGTTCCCGCCGCCGCACGAGGTCCGCGTGCGCGAGCGCACCGCGTGGAGCTGCGGGCACGGCCTCGGGCGCTGGGAGAGCGACTGCGGCTGCCGGTCGCGGCACCTGCCCGATTGGAGCCAGGCTTGGCGCGGCCCCCTGCGCGAGGCCCTCGACCGCCTCGCGCGGCGTCTCGACGTCTTCTACGAGGACGAGGCCGGCCTCTTCTTCGAGGACCCGTGGGCCGCGCGCGACGCGTCGGTCGCCCTGCTGATCGATCCGTCGCCCGAGGGCGCGCGGCGCTTCCTGAAGGAGAGGGCGAAGCGCCGCCTGAACGACGACGAGGAGGCGCGCGCGCTGCGCCTGCTCGCCCTCCAGCGCGAGCGCCTGGCGATGTTCACGAGCTGCGGCTGGTTCTTCGACGACGTCTCCGGCGTCGAGGCGGTCCAGATCCTCAAGCGCGCCGCCCGCGCGCTCGACCTCGCGCGCGGGCTCGGCGAGGACGCCGAGGACGCCTTCGTCGAGCGCCTGTCCGCCGCGAAGTCGAACCTCCCGGCCTTCGGCGACGGGGCCGGCGTCTGGAGGAAGCTCGTCGCCCCGGCCCGCGTCGGTCTCGACCGCGCCTCCGCGCACGCGGCGGTCCTCGACCACCTGGGCCTGTGGCCCGCGGCGATGCCGCCGGCCCTGCGCGCGTCCGTCGGGCCCGCCTTCCGCGCCGACAAGGCCGGCCTGGCGGGCCGCGACCGCACGCTGTCGGTCCGCCCGGTCAGCGTCGCGCGTCCGGCCCTGCGCGAGGCCGCCGACTTCCACGCCGTCGTCCACCGCGCCGACCGGCTGGATTTCGCGGTCTGGCTGGCGCCGCGCGGCGCCGATCTCGACCCCGCGGCGCTCGGCGCCGAGTTCCTGGCGCTCGACGACGGCGCCTTCCGCGCGGCGATGGACGCCCGCTTCGGCGCCTCGCGCTTCGGCCTCGACGCGGTCTTCTCCGACGAGCGCGCCGAGATCGCGCGCGCTCTCGCGCCCGAGGGCGGCCTGGGCCCCGAGCGCGCGCTGTTCCTGAAGCGCTGGACGGAGAGCGTCTGCGCCGCGCGGCGCGGCGGGCGCGACGACGACGCGCTCCTCGAGCTGCTCTACGCCGCCGCCGACCGGGGCTTCCCCGCGCGCGACCTGCCCTGGGCGCGCTCGCTCGAGGACGAGCTCTACGCGCGTCTCGAGGAGGCCCTCGACCCCGGCGGCGCCGACCGCGTGTCGCGCGCCCTGCGCTGGCTCGACGCCCTCTGGGACGCGGACCTGCTGACCGGGACCTGGCGCCTGCGCGACTTCCACGCGCGCTGGAGCGCCGCGCTCGCGGCGTCAGGCCCGTCGGTCGAGAAGGACGCCTGCCGGGCGCTCGGCGAGCGCCTCGGCCTGGCCGGACGGCTCTTGGAGGATGCGGCATGGTGACCAGACAGATCCGGCTTCAGGACGCGCGGGAGACCGTCGGCCTGCTCGGCGAGCAGGACGCCCGCCTGCGCGATCTCGAGCGCGACTTCGGCGTCGAGATCCTCGTGCGCCAGGACGCGGGCACCGGCGAGCTGCACCTGTCGGTGCGCGGCTCGGCGGCGCGCGTCGAGAAGGCCGCGCGCCGCCTGCGCGAGGAGCTCGAGGCCCTGCGCCGCCGAGCGGCTCCGGCGGCGGCGGCGGGCGGCTTCGAGCCGCTGAACCTCGACGCGCCGGCCCTGCCGTCCGACGGGCTCTACCGCACGCACCACGGCCGCGTCGTGCGCCCTCGCACCCCGAACCAGCAGAAGTACGTGGACGCGATCGCCGCGCACGACCTGACGATCGGCATCGGCCCGGCCGGGACCGGCAAGACCTACCTCGCGGTCGCCTGCGCCCTGCGCGCGCTCGAGAGCCGGAAGATCTCGAAGGTGATCCTGACCCGCCCGGTCGTCGAGGCCGGCGAGCGCCTGGGCTTCCTGCCCGGCGACCTGCTCGAGAAGATCGGCCCGTACCTGCGCCCGCTCTACGACGCGTTCTTCTCGATGCTGGGCCCCGAGCGCTTCCGGACCTGGCGCGACAACGACGTCGTCGAGATCGTCCCGCTCGCCTACATGCGCGGACGGACCTTCGAGGACGCGTTCATGATCCTCGACGAGGCGCAGAACACGACGCCCGAGCAGATCAAGATGTTCCTGACGCGCATGGGGACCGGCTCGAAGGCGGTCGTCACCGGCGACGTCACGCAGAGGGACCTGCCCGCGCGCGCCGAGTCCGGCCTGGTGCGCGTGATGCAGGTCCTCAAGGGCGTCGAGGGCGTCGCGACGCAGGCGCTGACCGACGCCGACGTCGTGCGCCATCCGCTGGTGCGCCGCATCATCCGCGCCTACGACCGATGGGACGAGAAGGCCTGACGGTCCGCGTCGCCGGCCTGTCGGCCCTGCCGCCCTCGGCGCGGCGCCCGGGCCTCTACGAGGCGGCGGTCCGGCGCGCGTTCGCGCTCGAGCGCTCGCGCCGGCGCGGCGAGGTCTCGGTCGTCTTCCTGACGCGGGCGAGGATGCGCGCGATGAACCGAGAGTTCCTCGGCCACGACTGGGACACCGACGTGATCTCCTTCGAGCACGAGGCGCCCCCCGGCGTGCGCGCCGCGGACCTCCCGCTCGGGGACGTCTGCGTGTCGGCCTGGATGGCGCGCCGCCAGGCCGCCGAGCTCGGCCACCCGGTCCTGCGCGAGGCGCTGACGCTCGTCGCGCACGGGACGCTCCACCTGCTCGGCCACGACGACGCCGCGCCGCGCGCCAAGGCGCGCATGTTCCGCCGCCAGGACGAGATCCTGGAAGGCCTGCCGCGGTGACGGCGGCCCTGCTGCTCGCGGCGGCGCTGGCCGCCCCCGCGGCCGCGCGGCCGACGCTCGACGTCCAGGGACGCGCGGTCCGCCAGGGCGAGCTCCTGCTCGTCGTCGTCGCGGGCAACAGCGCGAAGGCCGCGCCGAGCGCCGAGTTCCGCGGCCGCGCGCTCGGCTTCTTCTACGCGCCGTCGAGCGGGACCTGGCTCGCCTTCCTCCCGCTCGACGTCGACGCGTCGACCGGGCCCGCGGAGCTCGCGGCGGTCCTGCGCGAGCCGGGCGGGCGGGCGCTCCGCGACTCCCGGACGCTCGACGTCGCGCCCGGGGACTTCCGCGTCCGCCGCGTCTCCGTCCCGGCCGCCTCCGCGCCCGCGCGCACCGACGCGGAGCGCGTCGAGGACGAGGACGCTCGCCTGCGCGACCTGTTCGCCCGCGGAGAGACGCCGCGCCTGTTCCGGGGGAGCTTCGCGGCGCCGATCCGCGGCGCGCGCGCCTCCGGATTCGGCGCCCGACGCGTCGTCGACGGCGAGCCCCGCGCGCCGAACTCGGCGCAGGACCTGCGCGCCCGCGCCGGGACCCCGGTGCGGGCGCCCGCGGACGGGCGCGTCGTGCTGGCCGGACGCCTCTTCCTGTCGGGCCTGACCGTCGTGCTCGACCACGGCCAGGGCCTGACGACGCTCTACTCGCACCTGTCGCGCGTCGCCGTGCGCTCCGGGCAGACGGTCCGCAAGGGCCGCGTGATCGGCCGGGTCGGCCGCAGCGGGCGCAGCCGGATTCCGCACCTGCGCTGGGCCCTGCGCGCCGGCGGCGCGCGCGTGGACCCGTACTCGCTCCTCGCGCTCGACCTCGACGCCTACCTGGACCCGCCGCCGCCGGACCCGCTCCGGATGTCGCCCGACTGCGCGCGCAAGGACCTGCCTCCGCCGCCGCGCTGGGGGCGGCCGCTGCGCGGCCTGCGCGCGCGGGTGAGGGCGCTCAAGCCCGCGTACGTCCCGGGCGAGCGCGTGTCCCTGCTCGTCGAGCTGCAGAACGTCGGGCGGCGCAGCGCGTTCATCGATTTCGTGCGCGATCCGGCCGCGCGCGGGATCGTCCTCGGCTTCAACCGCGGGCCCGCGCCGTTCTCGGAGCTCGCGTCGAGCGCGACCGCGCGCCTCCTGACCGAGCAGGTCCGCATCCCGCCGCGCCGAGTCCTCTGCTTCGAGCAGGACCAGGACGCCTCGGGCCCGCTGACCGCGCGCGCGACGACCGGCTACGCGCTGACCTACGGCACCGGGTTCCTCTACTCGAGCGCGACGGCGCGCCCGGGGCTGTGGCGCGGGACGCTGACGGCCCCGGCCGCCGAGGTCATCGTCTCGACCTCGGCCGCGGCGCCTCCGGCGCCGTGACGGCGCTGCCGCTCGCCTTCCGCGTCGCGCTGGCGGCGGCGGCCGCCCGCTTCCCGGGCCTGCCGAAGCCGGAGCTGAGGGCGTTCCGCGGCGGCCCCGCGACCTACTTCGAGTCCCAGCCGCGCCCGGGCGGCCGCTGCGTCGTCTTCGCCGATCCGCGCGCGGCGGCCCTGCCCTCGGACGCGCTGGAGGCGATCCTGGCCCACGAGCTCGCCCACTGCGAGAGCTACCGCGCGATGAGCCTGCCCGCGCTCGCGCGGCTGGGACTGCTGTACTGGCTGAGCCCCGACGGCCCGCGCGTCGCCGCCTACGAGCGCGCGATGGACGAGCGCGTCGTCGCGCTCGGCCTGGGGCCGGGCCTCAAGGCCTACCGCCGGTGGCTCTATCCGCGCCTGACGCCGGCCCGCCGCGCGCTCAAGCGCCGCCTGTACCTAACGCCCCAGGAGATCGACGCGCGCATCCGCGCGGACGCGCGGCGCCAAGAGCTATAATCCGGGCGTGGAACGGATCGCCCCCGGACTGTGGCACTGGAGCGCGCGGCACGCCGGCATCGGCGCGCGCGTGCACTCGTACTACTGGGAGCCGGCCGGGATGCTGATCGATCCGATGCTGCCGCGCGAGGGGCTGGCCTGGTTCCGCCGCCGCCCCCTGCCGCCGAAGGTGATCGTGCTGACCAACCGCCACCACCTGCGCCACGGCGGCTATTTCCGGAAGGCCTTCCCGGCGCCCGTCTTCTGCCACCGCGCGGGCCTGCACGAGTTCCCGCGCGCGGCCGGCGTGCGCGGCTTCGCGCACGGCGCGACGCTGCCCGGCGGCGCGAAGGCGCTGAAGGTCGCCTCGCTCTGCCCCGAGGAGACCGCGCTGGCCCTCCCCGGCGGGATCCTGGCCCTCGGCGACTCGGTCGTGCGCGCGGGCCGGGGCCTCGCCTTCGTCCCGGACGCCTACATGGGGCCCAAGCCCGCGGCCGTCAAGCGCGGCCTGCGCGCGGCGCTGACGCGCCTGTCGCGGCGCCCGTTCAAGCACCTGCTGCTGGCCCACGGCGCGCCCTTCGTCGGGGACGGCCGCGAGGTCCTGCGCGCCTTCGTCGCCGCGCCGCCGCGCCAGCCCGGTCAGTAGCCGAGCGCGGCGCCCGCCGGCCGGCGGTCGTCGTTGGCGCCGAAGAGGACGCGTCGCGCCTTGCCGTCCGGGCCCGTCTCCTCGCGCACCTCGACGCCTTCGGCGGCGCCCCAGCCGCTCTCGTCGACGATCTTGTAGCCCATCTTCTCCAGCAGGCGGCGCGTGTCGGGCGAGAAGGCGCCGGACTCGGCGTCCACGACGTCGGGCAGCCACTGGTGATGGACGCGCGGCGCGTCGATCGCGGCCTGCACGTTCATCCCGTGGTCGATCACGTTCAGGATCGCCTCGAGCGTGATCGTGATGATGCGCGAGCCGCCGGGACTGCCGATCACGAGGAAGACCTTCCCGTCCTTCGAGACGATCGTCGGGGCCATCGAGCTGAGCGGCCGCTTGCCGGGCGCGATCGCGTTCGCCTCGCCCTGGACGAGGCCGAACATGTTCGCCGTCCCGGGCTTCGACGTGAAGTCGTCCATCTCGTCGTTGAGGAAGAAGCCGGTCCGCCCGGCGATGACGCCCGCGCCGAACAGCGCGTTGATCGTGTAGGTCATGGAGACCGCGTTGCCGTCCTCGTCCACGATCGAGACGTGCGTGGTCTGGGTCCCCTCGTGCGGCGGCTTTCCCGGCGCGACCTCGGAGGACGGCGTCGCGCGGTCCGGGCGGATCGCGGCGCGGATCGCGGCCGCGTGCGCGGGCGAGAGCAGCCGCGCGACGGGGTCGGAGACGAAGTCCGGGTCGCCGAGGTCGTAGTTGCGGTCCGCGTAGGCGCGGCGCATCGCCTCGACGAGGTCGTGGACGCCCTCGGCCGAGTGGAAGCCGAGCGCGGGCATCGGGAAGCCCTGCAGGACGTTCAGGATCTCGCACAGCGTCGTGCCGCCGGAGCTGGGCGGCGGCGCCGAGACGACGTCGTAGCCGCGGTACGAGCAGCGCACCGGCGCCTCCGTCTCGACCGCGTAGTCGGCGAAGTCCTTCTCGGTCAGGATGCCGCCGTTCTCGCGGCTGGCGGCCGCGATCTCGCGCGCGATCGGGCCCTTGTAGAACGCGTCGGGCCCCTTCTTCGAGATCAGCCGCAGGGTGCGGGCCAGGTCGCGCTGGACGAGGCGGTCGCCCGCCGCCCAGGGCTTGCCGCGGTCCAAGAAGATCGCCGCGACGCCGGGCTGGGCCGCGAACGTCGCGCTGGAGCGGTCCAGGATGGCGACGTCGCCGCGCGTCAGGACGAAGCCGCGCGAGGCCAGGCGGATCGCCGGCGCCATCAGGCGCGCGCGGCTCATCGTGCCCCAGCGCTCGCGCATCGTCTCGAGACCCAGCACCGTGCCCGGCACCGCGACCGCCTTGTAGCCCTTCGTGCTCAGCCCGGGCACGACGTCCCCCTTCGCGTCGAGGTACATGCCCGCCGTCGCCGCCGCCGGCGCCTTCTCGCGGAAGTTCACGAAGACGTCCCGGCCCGAGGCCAGATGGATCGTCGCGAAGCCCCCTCCGCCGAGATTGCCGCAGCACGGGTGCGTGACCGCGAGCGCGTAGCCGACGGCGACGGCCGCGTCCACCGCGTTGCCGCCCTCCTTCAGGATCTCGACGCCGACGCGCGAGGCCTCGCGCTGGGCGGTCGCGACCATCCCGTGCTCCGCCTCGACCGGCGGCGGGAAGGCCGCGCCGGCGGGAGAGGCCGCGGCGGCCGCGAACGCGGCGGCCAGCAGGAGGCGCAGCGGCCGGGGGCGCTCGTCGCTCATGGGCCCCAGTGTAGGCCGGGGCCGCCGGCCTGTCAACGCCTCGGGCGGGCCGCCGGCAAAAGCTATAATCTGAGGCGTGAAGGTCGAGCACATCCCGTTCGCCGAGATCGAGAGCCGCTGGCAGAAGCGCTGGGCGGACGACGGCGCCTTCCGCGCCCCGGAGTCCCCCCGCCCCGGCAGGAAGTTCTACTGCCTGGACATGTTCCCGTACCCGTCGGCCGCGGGCCTGCACGTCGGCCACCCCGAGGGCTACACCGCGACCGACATCCTCTGCCGCTACAAGCGGATGCGCGGCTTCGACGTCCTGCACCCGATGGGCTGGGACGCCTTCGGCCTGCCCGCCGAGAACTTCGCGATCGCGACCGGCACGCACCCGGCGAAGGTCACGCGGGACAACGTCGACAACTTCCGCCGCCAGATCAAGTCGCTCGGCTTCTCCTACGACTGGGACCGCGAGGTCGACACGACCGATCCCGGCTACTACAAGTGGACGCAGTGGATCTTCCTCCAGCTCTTCAAGAAGGGGCTGGCCTACGAGTCCACCGCGCCGATCAACTTCTGCCCGTCGTGCAAGACGGGTCTCGCCAACGAGGAGGTCTTCAACGGCGCCTGCGAGCGCTGCGGGACCAAGGTCGAGCGCAAGTCCCTGCGCCAGTGGGTGCTGAGGATCACCGCCTACGCCGACCGGCTCGAGAAGGACCTGGACGGCCTCGACTGGCCCGAGTCGACCCTGTCGATGCAGAGGCACTGGATCGGCCGCTCCGAGGGCGCCGAGGTCTCCTTCCGGTCCGAGGGCGGCGACGAGATCAAGGTCTTCACGACCCGCCCGGACACACTGTTCGGCGCGACCTACATGGTGCTGGCGCCCGAGCACGCGCTGGTCGCCAAGCTGACGAGCCCGGCGCAGAAGAAGGCCGTGGACGCCTACGTCGAAGCGGCCCGGAACAAGTCCGACCTGGAACGGACGGAGCTCCAAAAGGACAAGACCGGCGTGTTCACGGGCGGCACGGCGATCAATCCGGTGAACGGCAAGAAGATCCCGGTGTGGATCGCCGACTACGTGCTGGGCTCCTACGGCACCGGCGCGATCATGGCGGTCCCCGCGCACGACGAGCGCGACCGCGAGTTCGCGTCGAAGTTCGCCGTCCCCGAGATCGAGGTCGTGAAGGCGCCGGAAGGCGCGAAGCCCGAGGACGGGAAGGCCTTCACCGGCGACGGCGTCGCGGTCAACTCCGGCTTCCTGAACGGCCTGAAGACGCCCGACGCCAAGAAGAAGATCGTCGCCTGGCTGGAAGAGAAGCGGCTCGGCAAGGGCACGGTCAACTACAAGCTGCGCGACTGGCTGTTCTCGCGCCAGCGCTACTGGGGCGAGCCGATCCCGGTCGTCCACTGCGGGACGTGCGGCGTCGTGCCCGTCCCCGAGGACCAACTGCCGGTGCGTCTGCCCGAAGTGTCAGACTACAAGCCGACCGGCACCGGCGAGTCGCCGCTGGCCGCCGTCCTCGACTGGGTGAAGACGGCCTGCCCGAAGTGCGGCGGCGCCGCCGAGCGCGAGACGAACACGATGCCGCAGTGGGCCGGCTCCTGCTGGTACTACCTGCGCTTCATCGACCCGAAGAACGACCGGTCCGCCTGGTCCCTGGACCTGGAGAAGGCCTGGGGCCCGGTCGACTGCTACGTCGGCGGCGCCGAGCACGCGGTCCTGCACCTCCTGTACGCCCGCTTCTGGCACAAGGTGCTCTTCGACCTGGGCTTCGTGCACACGAAGGAGCCCTTCGCCAAGCTCCGCCACCAGGGCATGATCCTGTCCTACTCGCACCGCGACGCCAAGGGCGCGTATCATCTGCCCGAGGAGGTCGAGTACGACGCCCAGGGCCGCCCCGTGCTGGCCGCGACCGGCGAGGTCCTCGACGCGCAGGTCGAGAAGATGTCGAAGTCGAAGAAGAACGTCGTCAACCCCGACGCCGTCCTCAAGAAGTACGGCGCCGACGCGTTCCGCCTCTACGAGATGTTCATGGGTCCCTTCGAGCAGGCCAAGCCCTGGGACATGCGCGGCATCGAGGGCGTCGCGCGCTTCCTGAGACGGGTCTGGACGACCCTCCTGCCGAACGGGCTGCCGATCCAGCTTGGCTCCGGAGACGGCCTCGTCTCCGTCCGTCACCGGACGATCAAGAAAGTGACGGAAGACATCGAGTCCTTCGGCTTCAACACCGCGATCTCAGCACTGATGATCTACCTGAACGAACTCCAGGCGACGAAGGGAGGGATCGCGCCCGATGATGTCGAGACCCTCCTGACGCTTCTCCATCCGTTCGCTCCACACCTGACCGAGGAACTCTGGTCGAAGCTGGACCACACCGATCTGCTCGCCCGCAAACCCTGGCCGTCCTGGGACGAGAAGCATTTGATCGATTCCGCAGTGACATATGCGGTTCAGGTCAACGGAAAATTGCGATGGACGTTCACGATACCGGCAAGCGCCGACGAAAATACGGTGAAATCGGCCGCGCTGGCGAGCGAAAAGGTCCAAGCGGTGATCAACGGCAAGCAACCCGTCAAAGTCATATTCGTGCCGAAGAAGCTCGTCAACTTCGTGGTGAGGTGACCGCCATGCGCCGACTCGTCCCGACGTTCGCGCTCGCCGTTCTGGCCGGCGCGCTGGCCGCCTGCGGAGGCGGCCCCGACCTCGCGTACAACCCCGCGCCCCAGCTCCTGCCCCACAGCATCCAGAAGCTGGCCCTGCGCCCGATCGTCAACCGCACCCAGCAGTTCGGCCTCGAGGACAAGCTGATGCTCGCCGTGCGCGACGAGTTCCTGCGCGACGGCCGCTACCCGCTGGTCCCCGAGAGCGACGCCGACGGCATCGTCGCGATCACGATCACGCGCTACATCCTGACCCCGATCCAATACGACGCGACGCTGGCCCCGACGACCTACAAGCTGCGCATCCTGGTCGACCTGAGCCTGATCGACCGCAAGACGAACACGACGCTGTGGACGGAAAGGAACCTCGAGGGCGCGCTGTCCTACCCGGCGCCGACCCTGACCGGCGGGATGACCGAGGAGCAGGCCCGCGAGGGGATCTGGGAGATCCTCGCCCCGATGATCGTCAAGCGCGTCGTCGACGGCTTCGGCTCGGTCACCGGCGCCTCCGAGAGGCGCATCACCGGCGACGCCCCGTCCACCGCGCCCCAGGACAAGCCCGCCGCGCCGATCACCCCCGTCGTGCCGGCCCCGTACTGAGCAGGCCGTGGAGCTCCGCCCGGAAGACGCCTCCCGCGAGTGGCGCGCCGGAAAATTCCGGCCCGTCTACTACCTGTTCGGCGAGGAGTCGGCGGCGAAGGCCGACGCGGTCCTGGAGCTCAAGGCCCTGTTCAAGGCCGACGACTTCAACCTGTTCGAGTTCGCCGGCGACCCCGCCGTCGAGGTCGGCGCGATCGTTTCCGAGGCCCTGACCCTGCCGGTCTTCGCGGACAAGCGCCTGGTGATCGCGCGCAACCCGAGGATCCCGGCCGAGGCGCGCGCCGCGCTGGCCGACTACCTGAAGTCCCCGTCGCCGACGACGACCTTGGTCCTGGTCAGCGAGGACCGCCGCCCGGACCGCAAGGACGCGCTCGCCGCCGCCGCCGCGTCCGCCGGGGCGGTCGTCCTCTTCGCGCCGCTGACCCAGGACGAGGCCGTCGCGCGCCTGATCGCCGACGCGAGGAAAGCCGGCAAGGTCCTGGCCCCCGAGGCCGCCGAGGCCCTGGCCGCCGAGGCCGGCACCGACTGGGGCATCCTGTCCGGCGAGCTCGAGAAGCTGGTCCTCTTCGCCGGCAAGGAACCGGGCATCGGCCCCGAGGCCGTCCTGCAGTGCCTCGGCCACCGCAAGTCCGCCGACCCGTGGGCCTTCGAGCGCCTGATCCAGGAGCGCGACCGCGCCGCCTGCCTGCGCCAGCTCGGCGAGCTCTTCGCCGACTCCAAGCCCGAGGAGGCCGCCTTCCGCGTCCTCGCCCAGGCCCGCGGCGGCTACCTGAAGCAGCTGAAGGCCAAGCGCATGCTGAAGGCGGGGCTGGCTCCGCGCGACATCGAGACCCGCCTGCGGATCTTCTACGACCGCGGCTTCTTCGCCCGCGCCCAGCGCGTGACCGAGGATCGCCTGCGCCGCGACCTGCGCCGCTGCCTCGAGGTCGAGACGGACCTCAAGTCGAAGACCTGGCTGGACCCGAAGCTGGAGCTCGAGCGCCTCGTCGTCGAGCTCTGCTCGCCGAAGGCCTCCGTCGCGGCCTAGGCGGCGCCGGCGAAGCGAAGCGCCCGTCCCGGGGACCGGGACGGGCGCTCTCGTTTGCGGCGGGAAAGCTACTTCGCGGGCGAGGCGAGCTTGCGGACCTGGGCGGCCAGGCGCGACTTCTTGCGCGCGGCGGCCTTCCAGTGGATCGTGCCGCCCTTGGCGGCCTTGTCGAGGGCCGCGGAGGCCTTCGCGGTCAGCGCGGCGACCTTCGTGACGTCGTTCGCCTTGGCGGCGTCCACGACCGCGCGGATCGCGAGGCGGACGGTCTTCTTGATCTGCCGGTTGTGCCGGGCGTGCTTCTCGGACTGGCGGAGGGCCTTCAGGGCCGACCGGTGACGGGTCTGCTTCTTCTTAGCCATGGGACGCCTATTATGGCTTTTCGGGCCGCCCCCCGTCAATCTCGCCCCGTCGGAGGAGGCGCTCCGCGCCGCCGAGCGCTATACTGTAGGGGTGAGCCAGGACGAGCCCGCCTCGGCGCCCCCGGACCGCCGCCATCTCCCGCACGAGACGGGCGTCTACATCATGCGCGACGGCGCCGGCGAGATCCTGTACATCGGCAAGGCGATCGACCTGGCCAAGCGCGTCGCGCAGTACTTCAACCCGAACAAGGAGGACGCGAAGAACCAGGCCCTGGCGCCGCTCGTGCGGCGCATCGACTACGTCCTCTGCCAGTCCGAGCGCGAGGCCCTGCTCCTCGAGCGCCGTCTGATCCACGAGAACCAGCCGTTCTTCAACGTGATGTGGAAGGACGGCAAGACCTATCCGTACGTGAAGATCTCTCTCGGCGAGGACTTCCCGCGGATCTTCACGACCCGGCGCAAGGTCCGCGACGGCGGCGCCTACTTCGGGCCGTACCCGCGCGTCGCCCCGGTCAAGAGCCTTCTGCGCTACCTGTGGAAGCGGAGGCTGTTCCCGCTCCGGCCCTGCGCGTACGATTTCTCGGAGAAGAAGCCCCTCGACCCGAAGAAGATCAAGGGCTGCCTGTACTACCACACGCGCGAGTGCCCGGCGCCGTGCGCGGGGCGCGTGTCGACGGCCGACTACCGGCGGATCGCCGCGCGCGCCGCCCTCTTCTTCCGCGGGCGCTACCGGGAGCTCGGCGCCGCGTTCGACCGCGAGATGAAGGCCGCCTCGGACGCCCTCGACTACGAGCGCGCCGCCCAGCTGCGCGACGCCCGCCTGGCCCTCGGCCTGATGGGCGAGCGCGTGCGCGTGCGCGCGGTCGAGGCCGACGACGTCGGCGGCCACGTCGCCGCGACGCGCGCGGTCACGGACCTCCAGAAGGCGCTGGGCCTGGCCGCCCCCCCGGTCCACGTCGAGTGCTTCGACATCTCGCACTTCCAGGGGCGGCAGACCGTCGCGTCGATGGTCTGCTTCGTCGGCGCGCGCCCGCACCGCGACCACTACCGCAAGTTCAAGATCCGCGACGTCGCCGGGATCGACGACTTCAAGTCGATGCGCGAGGCCGTCTACCGGCGCTACCGGCGCCTGCGCGACGCGGGCGAGCGCCTGCCCGACCTCGTGCTGATCGACGGCGGCAAGGGCCAGCTCGGAGCGGCGCAGGACGCGCTGAAGGCGCTGGGCCTCAAGCTGCCGCTCGCCTCGCTGGCCAAGCGCATCGAGGAGGTCTTCGTGCCCGGGCGCGCCGAGGCGATCCTCCTGCCGTTCGGCGGCCCCGCGCTGTCCCTGCTCCAGCGCCTGCGCGACGAAGCCCACCGCTTCGGCGTGACCTACCACCGGAGCCTGCGCGGCAAGGCCCTCTTCGAGGGCTGAGCCGTCAGCCCTTGCTGGCCAGGTCGCCGAGCTCGAACATCGGCATGAACATCGAGATCACGATGCTGCCGATGATGACGCCCATGACGACGATGACGATCGGCTCGATCATCGAGGTCAGGCCCTTGACCGCCGTGTCGACCTCCTGGTCGTAGAAGTCGGCGATCTTCGCCAGCATCACGTCGAGCGCGCCGGTCTCCTCGCCGACCGAGATCATCGAGGTGACCATGTTCGGGAAGATGCCGGACTTCTTCAGAGGGTCGGACAGGTGGCCGCCCTCGCGGATCGACTCGCGCGTCGCGAGCACCGCCTCGGAGATGATGATGTTGCCGGCCGTCGCGGCGACGGTCTCGAGGGCCTGCATGATCGGCACGCCCGACTTGATCAGCGTGCCCAGCGTGCGCGTGAACCGCGCGACCGCGACCTTCTTGAGCATGATGCCGAAGATCGGGGCCTTCAGGATCTTCGCGTCGACGAAGTGGTGCCCGCGGTCGGTCGCGTAGAACCTCTTGAAGCCGTAGAAGGCCGCGACCGGGACGCCGACCAGCAGGTACCAGTGCGACTTCATCCCGTCGGAGATGTCGATCAGGACCTGCGTCGGCATCGGGAGCTGGGCGTTGAAGCTCGCGAAAATGTTCTTGAAGGTCGGGATCACGAACACGAGCAGGAAGACCGTGACGAGCGCGCAGATCGAGAGCACGATCGCCGGGTACATCAGCGCGGACTTCACCTTCGCCTTCAGCGCCTCGGAGCTCTCCATGTAAACGGTCAGGCGCTCGAGGATCGTGTCGAGGATGCCGCCGAGCTCTCCGGCGCGGACCATCGCCGTGTAGAGCTCCGGGAAGGCCTCCGGGTGCTTCTTCAGCGCGTCCGAGATCGAGAGGCCGGCCTCGATGTCGGCCTTCACCGCGGCCAGGACCTCCTTGAACGCCGGGTTCTCCGACTGGTTCTCAAGGATGCCGAGGCTCTGCACGATCGGCACGCCGGCGCTGACCAGCGTCGAGAGCTGACGCGAGAAGAGGACCAGGTCCTTCGACGTGACCTTGCCCTTCTTCGACGCCGCTATCAGCGCGTTCAGCTTGTCCATGAAGTTCTCGCGTTTCTCCGCGATCTCCAGGACGACGAGCTTCTGCGCGCGCAGCTTGTCGACGGCCGCCTTCTGCGCCTCGGCGTCGAGCTGGCCCTGCATCACGAGTCCGGCGGCGGTCTTGGCTTTGTAGGCGTAGACGGGCATGGTCTTCTCCTGGGCTAGCGCGGCGCCTGCTGGGCGGACATCTGGCGCTGCATCAGCCGGCGCAGGTCCTCCGGGTCCAGCGAGTGCGCCATCGCTTCCTGGAACGTGATCTTCTGCTTGAAGTAGAGCTCGGCCAGCGACTGGTTCATCGTCACCATGCCGACCTTGCCGCCGGTCTGGATCGCGACCTGGATCTGCTCGACCTTCTGCTCGCGGATCAGGTTGCGGATCGCGGAGTTGACGATCAGCGTCTCGCAGGCGAGCACGCGCCCGGCGCCCGACGCGTGGTTGAGCAGCTGCTGGCAGAGCACCGCCTGCAGGACGAACGAGAGCTGGACGCGCACCTGGTCGAGCTGGTGATGCGGGAAGACGTCGATGATTCGGTTGATCGTCTGCGCGCAGTCGGTCGTGTGCAGGGTCGCCAGGACCAAGTGGCCCGTCTCGGCGATGTTGAGCGCCGCCTGGATCGTCTCGAGGTCGCGCAGCTCGCCGATCAGGATCACGTTCGGGTCCTGGCGCAGGACGTGGCGCAGGGCGGCCGCGAAGGTCTCGGTGTCCTGCCCGACCTCGCGCTGGTTGACGATCGACTTCTTGTGCGAGTGGACGAACTCGATCGGGTCCTCGACGGTCATGATGTGGGAGGATCGGGTCTCGTTGACGAAGTCGATCATGCTGGCGATCGTGGTCGACTTGCCCGAACCGGTCGGCCCGGTCACGAGGACGAGGCCCTTCGGGAGCTTCATGATCTCCAGGATCGCCCGGGGCAGGCCGATCTCCTCGAATGTCTTGAACGAGTTCGGGATCGCGCGCACCGCGGCCCCGACCGAGCCGGTCTGCCGGTAGACGTTCATGCGCACGCGCCCGATCCCGCGCAGGTTGAAGGCCAGGTCCAGCTCGCTCTGCGACTCGAAGCGCTGGCGCTGCTGGTCGTTGAGGAGCGAATAGATCAGCTGCTGGCACATCTCGGAGTTCAGCTTCTCGAACGGCGTCGAGACGAGCTGGCCGTCGATGCGCAGGATCGGCGGCGCGCCGGCGGTCAGGTGCAGGTCGGACGCCCCGCGCTCGTGCATCAGCAGGAACAGCTCGCCCATCGAAACCATATCGTCTCCTCGGAGTCCCGGCCTAGACGTCCACGTCCGACGTCGTCACGCGCATCATCTCCTCGACCGTCGTCGCGCCGGCGAGGAGCTTGCGGATCGCGCACATGCGCAGGGTCAGCATGCCCTGCTTCATCGACTGGATCTTGATGTCCCGGGCCGACGCGCGCTCCAGGATCAGCTGGCGGATCGCGTCGGTCACCTCCATGACCTCGTAGAGGCCCTGCCGTCCGCGGTAGCCGGTGTTCGCGCAGTTCTCGCAGCCCTTGCCCTTGTACAGGACGATCTTGCCCTTGCCGGTCGTCTGGACCTGAGCCTCCGGCACGCCCAGCTTGATCAGCCAGTCGCGCTCCACCTCGTAGGGCTCGCGGCACTTGGGGCAGATCGCGCGCACGAGGCGCTGGGCCTCGACCATCAGCAGGGCCGAGCTGATCAGGAACGGCTCGACGCCCATCATGCCCAGGCGCGTGATCGTCTGCGACGTGTCGTTCGTGTGCAGGGTCGAGAAGACGAGGTGGCCGGTCAGCGCCGCGTTGATCGCGATCGTCGCGGTCTCCTGGTCGCGGATCTCGCCGACCATGATCACGTCCGGGTCCTGGCGCAGGAACGAGCGCAGGGCCGCCGCGAAGGTCAGGCCGACCTGGTTGTTGACCTGGACCTGGTTGATGCCCTGCAGCTGGTACTCGACCGGGTCCTCCGCCGTCATGATGTTGCAGTCGGGAGTGTTCAGGTTCGCGAGCGCCGAGTACAGCGTCGTCGACTTGCCCGAGCCGGTCGGGCCCGTGACGAGGTTCACGCCGTACGGGGCCTCCATCGCCTTCTTGAAGACGGCCATCGCCTCCGGCTCGAAGCCGAGCTGGGTCATCTGCACCTTGAGTCCCGAGGAATCCAGGATGCGGATGACGATCTTCTCGCCGGGGGCGCAGGGCAGGATCGACACGCGCATGTCGACCTCCTTGCCGGCGACCTTGATCTTCATGCGCCCGTCCTGGGGGACGCGCTTCTCCGCGATGTTCAGGTTCGACATGATCTTCACGCGCGCGCAGATCGCGTTGTGGAACTTCTTCGGCGGGGCCGCCTGCTCGTGCAGGACGCCGTCGATCCGGTAGCGGATGCGGAGCTCCTTCTGGTAGGCCTCGATGTGGATGTCCGACGCGCGGACCTTGACCGCGCCGGCCAGGATCAAGTTGACCATCTTGATCACCGGCGCGTCCTCGGCCTCCTTCTCGAGGGCGGCTTCGCTGGCCTCGGCGTTCTTCTCCTCGACGTGCTCGATCCCGTCGGCGGCCTCCTCGTCCACCTGCGACTGCTTGACGATGTCCTCGAGGGCCTCCTGCGAGGTCGCCTGCTTGTAGTACTTGTCGTGCGCGGCGGCGATCTCGCTCTCGGAGGCCAGGCAGCCGACGACGTCGCAGCCGGTCAGCATCTTGATGTCGTCGAGGACCATCACGTCGAGGGGGTCGGCGATCGCGACCGTGAGGCGGTCCTTCGTCTTGTTGAACGGCATCAGCATCTTCTGCCGCGCGATGGCCTCGGGCACGGCGGCGACGGCGTCCTCGGCGATCTCGCCGACGTCGGACAGAGACACGTAGGAGATGCCGGTCTTCTCCGCCAGGAACTGCAGGAGCTTGTCCTCGGCCAGGAAGCCCTGGTCGATCAGCAGGGTGCCCAGCTTCTCGCCGCCGCTCTTCTGCGCCTCGAGGGCCTTCTCGAGCTGATCGGAGGAAATGAGCTTCTCCTCGACCAAGAGGTCGGCCAGCCTCCGCGAGAGGCCGAGAGAGATCGCGTGCTGGGCGTTCGCCATTCCTGTTTAAGGTTAGGGTCCGGGGAGGACTTTGTCAAGGCCGGCGCATAGCCCCGGCATATTAATAAGAAGTGAACTCCGGCCGCTTCAGATGCCGGAATTCACCGTGTCCGAGCCGAAGGCCCCGTCGTCCTCGGCCGGCGGGCGCAGGGCGCCCTCCTGGGGCAGGGGCAGGAGCGGGACCTGCTTGGGCGTCTCCTCGACGCGGCGGACGGCGCGGCGGACGGGGCGCCGCTTCGGCTTCGGGCGCGGCTTGGGCTTGCGCCGCTCCGCCGCGGGCTCGCCGGAGAGCAGCTTGCGCGCGGGCAGGTTCTTGCCGATCACGAGGCCCGGGCCCATGTCGGCCTCGAACAGGAACTGCGCGCCCTGGGCGCCGGCCCGCGACGGCACGAAGCGGTACTCGACGAGGTAGACGTCGTCCGCCGTCTTGCTCGCGCTCCACTGCTCCTGCCCCGCGGCGGGATCGGAGGCGTAGCGGCGCCGGAGGCGCGCCGCGACGGACCCGTCCTTGCCGTCCAGAGGGAACTCCTTGACCGTCTCGATCGCGGCGTTCGCCTGCGCCTGGGCCGCCGCCTGGGCGGCCTCTGCCGCGGCCTGCGCCTGCGCCGCGGCCTGCGCC
>JAGWRY010000135.1 GCA_028869495.1 Elusimicrobiota bacterium
GAGGTCGGGCGCCTTTTCGGCGACAACCAGATGATCGTCGCCGAGGTCCTGCAGTCGGCCGAGGTGATGAAGGCGGCCGTCGCGCGCCTCGAGCCGCACATGACCGCGTCCGACCAGGCGGCGCGGGCGAAGATCCTGCTCGCGACCGTCAAGGGCGACGTCCACGACATCGGCAAGAACCTCGTCCACATCATCCTGAAGAACAACGGCTACAAGGTCGTCGACCTCGGCATCAAGGTCGCGCCCGAGACCCTGATCGAGGCGGTCCGCCGCGAGCGCCCGGACGCGATCGGCCTGTCGGGACTGCTCGTCAAGTCCGCCCAGCAGATGGTCTCGACCGCCGAGGACCTGACCGCGGCCGGCCTGCGCCTGCCGGTCCTCATCGGCGGCGCCGCGCTCTCGCCGCGCTTCGCGGCCAAGCGCATCGCGCCCGCCTACGACGGCCCCGTCTTCTACGCGAAGGACGCGATGAGCGGGCTGGGCCTGGCCAACGACTACTTCGGCGAGAAGCGCGAGGCGCTCCTCGCGCGCAACCGCGAGCTGCAGGAGCATCTGCGCACCGACGTCCCCGCGCCCGCGCCCGCCCCCGCGCCGGAGGAGTCCGCCGCGCCCGCGCGCGTCTCCCACGGCGAGCCCGCGCCGGTCCCGCCGGACCTGAAGGCGCACGCGCTGACCGACTTCGACGTCGCCGAGATCTTCGAGTACGTGAACCCGATCATGCTCTACGGCAAGCACCTGGGCCTGCGCGGGAACCTCGAGCAGCTGCTGCGGGACAACAACCCGAAAGCCGTCGAGCTGACCAAACGCGTGCGCGCCCTGCAGGACGAGATCCTCGAGAAGCGCCTGATCACGGCCAAGGCCGTCTACCGCTTCTACGCGGCGAACGCCGACGGCGACCGCCTGAGCCTTTACGACGCGCCGGGGGCGAAGACGGCCGCCGCGAGCTTCGACTTCCCGCGCCAGCCCGGCGGCGAGCGGCTCTGCCTGTCGGATTTCGTGCGCCCGGCCTCGGACGGCCGCGACTACGTCGCGCTCTTCGTCGTCACCTGCGGCGCCGGGATCAAGGAGCTCTCCGAGAGCTACCGCGAGAAAGGCGAGTACCTGCGCTCGCACGCCCTGCAGGCGCTGGCCGTCGAGTCCGCCGAAGGTTTCGCCGAGCTCCTGCACGACCGCCTGCGCCGGATGTGGGGCATCGGCGATCCGCCGGGCACGACGATCCGGCAGAAGTTCCAGGCCCGCTACCGCGGGCTGCGCGTCAGCTTCGGCTATCCGGCCTGCCCGAACCTCGAGGACCAGGCGAAGCTCTTCGCGCTCCTCGAGCCCGAGAAGTCCTGCGGCGTGAGTCTGACCGAGGGCTTCATGATGGAACCCGAGGCCAGCGTCTCGGCCCTCGTCTTCCACCATCCGCAGGCGCGCTACTTCTCGGTCGGCCCCCTCCCGGCCCCGGCGGAGCGATGATTGCCGCCGCGCTCGCCGCCCTGCTCGCCGTCCCGGCGGCGGCGAGGGCGAGGGCGTCCGCCCGGCCCCCGTCGGTCGAGAAGACCCTCGCGCGCGTGACGGCTCTGGTCGCGCGCGAGAAGGACGAGGACGCGGGCACGATCGCCGCCCTCGACCGCCGCGCGCAGGCGCTCTTCCGCGACGTCGCCCCGCACGGCTGGCGCGCGGCCGCCCCGCTCGGCGCGGCCGCGCTCGACGCGCGCCGCCCGGAGAAGGTCCGCCTCTTCGCGCTCGTCTTCCTCGGCCGCCTCGGCGACCCCGCGGGCTTCCCGGCGCTCGCGAAGATCCTGAGCGACCCCGCCCAACCCGAGGACCTGCGCGAGGCGGCCGTGCAGAGCCTCGAGGCCCTCGACCTCCCGCCCGAGGCCGAGCGGCGGGTCCTGTGCGGCGCGCTCGTCCCCGGCGTCCGCCGGACGCTCGCCGAGGAGCTTCTGATCCCCCTGAAGCGCCTCGGCTGTCCGGATCCCGCCCCGCTCGCGGCCTACGCCCGCTCGTTCGGCGCCCGCCCGAAGGAGCGGGCTCTCGACGACGCGCGCGCCGCGATCGAGGCGCTCGGCGCCTCGCGCGGCGAAGCGCCCGCGCGCGCCCTGCTCGCGCTGATCGCCTACTACCCGCCGGACGGCCCCGCGCGCGCCGCCGCGATCGCCGCCCTCGGCCGCAAGGCCGACGCCGTCGCCGCGCTCGAGCCCGAGGCCCTGCCCGTCCTGAGCGAGGCCCTGCGCTCGCAGAGCGGCGACCCGGCGAGCATGATCGTTCTCGTGCGCCTCGTCGCGCCGTTCGGGCGAGACGCCGAGCCCCTGCTCCTGCCGCTGGCCTCCTACCCGGACGCCGAGGTGCTGGCCGACGCGGCCGACCAGCTCGCGCGCCTGAAGTGCGTGGAGGCCCTGCCCAAGCTCGAGGCCGTGATCGCCGGCGCCTTCGACGACCCGCGCTTCGCGCCGAAGCCCGGCCGCCCGGATCCCGCGCAGCTGCTGGCCCGCATCGAGGCCGCGGCCGACTCCCTCAAGCGCGCGCGCGGCGAGCGCCGCTAGCCCCTCAGTCGCGCCCGGCGCGCGCCTCGACGCGGCCCGCGTCCAACTCCGCGCGGTCGAGCGCCGAGTCCACGCCCGCCGCGATCTGCGCCGCCGCCTCGCGGTAGCGCGCCGGCCCGCCGCCGTACGGGTCGGCGATGTCGCCGCCGGTCCCCGCGTACGCGCCGAGGGTGAAGATCTTCCCGCGCGCCTCCGGGTGCGCGCGCGCGAGCGCCTCGGCCTGCGCGCGCGTCATCGTCAGGATCACGTCCGCCCAGATCGCGTCGGACGGCTCGAACGGGAGCGCGATGTGCCCGTCCCCGGAGACGCCGCGGCGCTCGACCTCCGCGCGCGCCCCGTCCGACATCGGCGCGCCCGGCCGCGCGACGCCCAGGCCCCGCGAGAGGACCTCGACGTCGGCGCGCCCGTCTCGGGCGAGCTTCGCCTTGGCCAGCCGCTCGGCCATCGGACTGCGGCAGGTGTTGCCCGCGCAGACGAACAGCAGGCGCCGCGGCTCCGCGTCCGGCGCGGCCGTCTCGCGCCCGGCGAGCTTCGCCTCGCGCAGCGGCGGCGCCGGCGCGTGCGCCTCGCGGGCGGCGCTCGTCACCGGCCGTGCCTGCAGGATGTAGAGGGAATTGCCGACGAAGCCGAACTCGATGTCGAGCGGGTAGCCGAAGTGCCGCTCGAGCGCGAGCGCGGCGCGGTTGAGCGCCTCGAGCTTGGACGGCGTCATCGCGCGCCGGCGGCGCCAGTCCGGCGGCATCTTGTGCTCGACCGTGCCGCGTCCGCCCGGCGCGCGCACGATCGCGAGCTTCTTGTCGGAGATCATCGGCGGCAGGACCTCGCGGCCGAGGGTCTTGCCGACGACGTACTGGTCCGGCGCGACGCGCCCCGAGACGACGCCCTCGCCGAGGCCGAAGGCCGCGTCGACGATCAGCCGGCTCGAGTCGCCGGTGACCGGATCCTGGGTGAACGCGACCCCGGAGACCTCGGACGGGACCATCTTCTGGACGACGACGGCCTGCGCCAGCCCGGTCGTCGAGAGCCCCTTCGCGCGGCGGTACTGAAGAGCGCGCGGATTCCACAGAGAGGCCCAAACCTCCTTGACGTCCGGCAGGACCTCTTCGGGCGCGACGTAGAGGCGGGTATCGCCGGCCCCGGCGAAGGCCGCCTCGGCGCCGTCCTCGTCCACGGCCGACGAGCGCACCGCGAGCATCGCGCCGCCCAGGCCCGCGGACTTCAGCCCCGCGGCGATCTCGCGCCCGACGCCGGAGTCCGGCGTCAGCGGCGCGCCGAGGATCAGCGCCCGCGCCTTCGCGGAGCGCCCCTCGGGAGTCAGGCGCGGGTCCGCCGCGACCGCTTCCAAGCGCTCGGCGATCCCGGA
The DNA here is from genome assembly GCA_028869495.1 of Elusimicrobiota bacterium. GTDB lineage: Bacteria > Elusimicrobiota > Elusimicrobia > UBA1565 > UBA9628 > GWA2-66-18. The sequence goes on from JAGWRY010000135.1 coordinate 3,892, forward strand.
CTCCCTCAGAAAGCGCCGGTACGCGTCCACCGTCAGCGCGACGCCCGCGGGAACCTCCCCGCCGGCGCGCGCGACGACCTCCGCGATCTCGCCGAGCTTGGCCGCTTTGCCGCCGACGAACGGCACGTCGACGTCGAGAACCTCGTCCAGCGGCAGGACGGCCGGCGCGCGCTCGCGCATCGAGGCCTCGCGGCCGCGCTCGAGCTCGCGCACCTTGCGCTCCCAGGCCGCGACGGCGGAGGGCTCGAGCCCGCGGCGGCGCGCCTTCGCGATCGCGGCCTTCAGGCGCGGCAGGACCTCGACCGTCGCCGTCGGGAAGAGCCGCGCGTGCTCCTCGAGCTCGGCGACGTCGTCGGCGAGGAGGACCGCCGCGCGCTTCTCGGCCGCGGCGCGGAC
>JAGWRY010000136.1 GCA_028869495.1 Elusimicrobiota bacterium
AGCCATCGCCAAGACCACCCCCAACACGCGGCAAACCTTATTGTTCAGCGCCACCGTGGACGGCAAGCTCGACAAGATTATCCAGCAACTGATGAAAAACCCGGTGCGCATCGACCTCTCCGAGCAAAAAATGGCGCCGGCGAAGATCAAACAGGAACTCTACGTGGCCGATAACGACCACCACAAGGGCCGCCTCTTGAAGCATTTCATGCACGATAAAAACGTCTTCAAAGCGATTATTTTCACCGCCACCAAAATCAGCGCCGACAAACTGGCGCGGCAATTGCGCGACCAGAATTTCTCGGCCGCCGCTTTGCATGGCGATTTGAAGCAAAACGTGCGCAACCGCACCTTGGATCAATTGCGCCAGGGTAAAATCCAATTCCTGGTCGCCACCGACGTCGCCGCCCGCGGCATCGACGTGAACGACATCACCCATGTCTTCAACTACGACCTGCCCAAGTTCTCGGAAGACTACGTCCACCGCATCGGCCGCACCGGCCGCGCGTTCGCGGAGGGCGACGCGGTCACCCTCGTCTCCTTCGAGGAGGAGCGCCTGATCCCCGCGATCGAGGCCTTCACCAACCAGAAGCTCCCGCGCAAGAAGCTCGAGGGCTTCGCGTACCGCGTTCCGCCGCGCCTGCACGCCTACGAGGCGCGCCCCGCGTCCAAGTTCCGCATCCGCCGCGTGATCCCGCGCGGCGGCCCGCGCTTCGGGCGCTGAGCGCCGCCCCGTCCCCGCGCCGCGGCCGAGTCGTTGCCCCGTGAGGATCGCCGCGCCCGCGGCGGAGGCCCGCCATGAACGCGAACGTCGAGAAGCTCCTGGCCCGGATGTCGGAGCTCGAGAAGGATCTCGAGGCCGAGCTCGAGGCCGAGCTCGCGGCCCAGCGCCGCCGCTTCCGCTACCGCCTGGAGAAGGGGCGCGCGGCCTTCGAGCGCGAGGCGGCCGAGCTGAACGCGCGCCTGCGTCAGGGCTGGGTGGCCTTCCTGCTGGCCGCGCCGCTGAAGAGCCTGCTGGTCGCGCCGGTCATCTACTCGCTGGTCGCCCCGCTCGTCTTGCTCGATCTGTGGCTGTTCGTCTACCAGTCGGTCTGCTTCCCGGCCTACGGGATCGAGAAGGTCGAGCGCGCGCGCTACGTCGTGCTGGACCGCGGCGCGCTGACCTACCTGAACTGGATCGAGCGGCTGAACTGCGTCTACTGCGGCTACGCGAACGGCCTGGTCGCCTACGCGCGCGAGGTCGCCTCGCGCACCGAGCAGTACTTCTGCCCGATCAAGCACGCGCGGCGGCTGGCCGGCGCGCACGGCCGCTACAAGGACTTCCTGGACTTCGGCGACGCCGACGCGTACCGGACGCGGCTGGCGGACCTGCGGGGCCAGCTCAAGCCCTAGGCGGGGCCGTTCCGTTGCTAAGTTAATCCGAGAGATCCGGAGTGCGGCGATGAAGCCCCTGCCCACGAAGTTCCTTCCGGCCGAGCTGGCGTCCCCCGACGAGATCCGGCGCCAGCACCTCCTGCTCGCTTCCGCGCCGCTGGCGCGCAAGCTGCTGGACGCGATGCCCGACCCGGTCTTCGTGCTCAACGAGGCGCGGCAGATCGTCTGCATGAACCGGGCGGCGCAGGACAAGACCGCCCGGCACGTCGAGGACCTGCTCGGGCGGCGCGTCGGCGAGGTCCTCGGCTGCCGGCACGCGTTCGAGGAGGGGGACGCCTGCGGGACGCTCGAGTCCTGCACCGTCTGCGGGGCGGCCGGCGCGACGGCCGGCGCGCTGAAGGGCCGCCGGGCCGCGCGCGAGTGCCGCATCCAGACGCGCGAGCCGGGCGCCGACCTGGACCTGCTGGTCTGGGCGACTCCGTTCGAGCACGCGGGCGCCAAGTTCATCGTGTTCGCCGCGAGCGACATCGGCCACGAGAAGCGCCGGCGCGTCCTCGAGCGGGTCTTCTTCCACGACGCGCTGAACCTGGCCGGCGCCGTGCGCGGCCTGGCCGAGCTGATGCCGGGGGCGGGTCCCGCCCAGCTCGAGGTCTTCTTCGAGGACCTCGTGCGCTCGTCGCGCCAGCTGATCGAGGAGATCTCCTCCCAGCGCGACCTCGCCGCCGCCGAGAGCGGGGAGCTCGCCGTCGCGCCGAAGCCCTGCGCGGCGCGCGGCCTGCTCGAGTCGCTCGCGGGGCTCTACCGCGCGCACGACGCCGCCAAGGGGAGGACGATCGTCGTCGAGCCCGGCGCGCCGGAGGAGAGCCTCGTCACCGAGCCGGTCCTGCTCGCGCGCGTGCTCGGCAACATGCTCAAGAACGCGCTCGAGGCCGAGCCGAAGGGCGCCGAGATCCGCCTCGGGGCGCGCCGCGAGAGCGACGGCCGCTTCGCGTTCTGGGTACGCAACCCGACGGTCATGCGGAGCGAGGTGCTCGCGCAGGTCTTCCAGCGCTCGTTCTCGACGAAGGAGGCCGGGCGGGGGCTGGGCACCTACAGCATCCGCCTGTTGGTCGAGCGCTACCTCGGCGGGAGCGTCGCGGTCTCCTCCGAGCCCGGGCGGGGCACCGAGTTCCGCATCGTCCTCCCCGCGGTCCTGGCCCGGCGCTCCCCGGGCTGATGCCGCTCGGGCCGAAAATCGTAGAGTCTCCGGCGATGAGCGTATTTCGGAGTCCGGTCGTCCGCGGCCTGCTGATCGCGCGCGCCGGGCGCAGCCTCGGGCAGGGGGCGCTGGTCGCGGCCTTCGCGCTGTACCTGCGCGCGCTCGGCTGGTCGGCGCCGGAGATCGGCGCGGTCCTGTCGGCGGCGCTGCTGGGCGGCGCCGCGCTGACGATGACCGTCGGCCCCCTGAGCGACCGCCTCGGGCGGCGGCGCTTCCTGCTCGCCTACGAGGCGATCCAGGCGGGCGCGGCCCTGCTCGCGCTGGCCACGGCGCGTCTGCCGCTGCTGGTCGCGGCGGCGATCGCCGGGAGTTTCGGGCGCGGGGCCAACGGAACGGCGGGGCCGTTCGGCCCCCTCGAGCAGGCCTGGCTGGCGCAGGTCGTGCCCGACGACCGGCGCGGCGAGGTCTTCAGCGTCAACGCGGCGGTCGGCTTCGTCGGGATGGCGCTGGGCGCGGGGCTGGCGGGCGGGGTCAAGCTGCTGGTCCGCCCGCTGGGGCCCCTGCTCGCCTACCGCCCGCTCTTCCTCCTGCCGCTGGGCGGTTCGCTGCTGGCGTTCTGGATTCTCGCGGGGCTGAGCGAGCCGCCGCGCGCGTCCGCGCCCGCGCGCGCGGACGGAGGCCGGGCGCAGGCCGCGGAGGCGCGCGTCGAGAACGCGATGCTCGCGCGCCTGGTCGCGGCCAACGTCCTCAACGGGCTGGGCATCGGGATGATCGCGCCGCTGATCGCGTACTGGCTGGCCGTGCGCTTCGGCCACGGCCCCGGCTCGATCGGTCCGGCGCTGGCCGGGGCCTTCGCGCTGGGCGCGCTGGGCTCGGTCGCGGCCGCGAGACTGACGCGGCGCCACGGCCTGATCCGCCCGGTCGTGGTCATGCGCGGGATCGGGCTCCTCCTGCTCGTCTCGGTCCCCTTCATGCCGAGCTTCGCGCTCGCGGTCGGGCTCTACGCCCTGCGCGCCGGCTTCAACCAGGGCACGGCCGGCGTGCGCCAGGCGCTCGCGGTCGGTCTCTCGCGCGAGCGGCGCGGCCTGGCGGCCAGCCTGCAGAGCGTCTCGATCCAGCTGCCGCGCGCGCTCGGGCCGCTGATCGCGGGCTTCCTGCTCCACGCCGGGCATCTGCGCGCGCCGTTCTTCGCGGCGGCCGGCTTCCAGGCGGCCTATCTCGTCCTCTACGCGCGCTTCTTCCGGAGCTACGGCCGCCCCGCGCCGAGCGAGGCCTGAATCTCGGCGCGCTCGACCCAGCGCCAGGCCCCCGGGGCGAGCCCTTCCAGGCGCAGCCGGCCGAGCGCGCAGCGCACCAGCCTCAGCGTCGGGTGGCCGACGGCGGCCGTCATCCGGCGGACCTGGCGGTTGCGCCCTTCGGTCAGCGTCAGCTCGAGCCAGGCGGTCGGCACGCTCAGGCGCGTCCGGATCGGCGGGTCCCGCGGGGCGAGCGCCGGCGCCTCGGCGAGGAGGCGGACCCGGCACGGCCGCGTCGGGCCGTCGGACAGGAGCGGGCCGCGCGCGAGGGCGGCCAGCGCGGCGGCGTCCGGGACGCGTTCGACCTGGACCCAGTAGGTCCGCGGGTGCGCGCGGCGCGGGTCGGTCAGCCGGTGCGCGAGCCCGCCGTCGTCGGTGAGCAGGAGCAGGCCCTCGCTGTCGTGATCGAGGCGCCCGGCCGGGTAGACGCCGGACGGCAGGCCGAAGCGCGAGAGGCCCGGCTTGCCGCCCGACGCGGTGAACTGGGACAGCGCGCCGTAGGGCTTGTGGAGGAGGACGATGCGGGCCTTGGCCACGCGTCAGCCGTCTTTGCGCTCGCCGGTGAACACGTAGCGCAGGACGCGTCCGTCGCGGCCGTTGACGACGACGACGCCCGAGATGCGCTTGCCCTCGACGCGGCCGGTCCAGACGACGGGGTCCTGGTCGGGGCCGCGCAGGCGCATCGTGAACGCGGTCGCGCCGTCCTCGCGCTTCGCGTCGTACAGGGCGGGTCCGTAGCCCTTCGCGATCGCGCCGGCCACGACCGCGCGGCCTTCCTCGAAGACCAGGGTGTCGCGGCGCGACGCCCAGTGGAAGAAGCCGTCCTTCTTGACGTGGACGTCCCAGGACGTGCCGTCGATCGGGCCGCCGAAGACGGACGCGTACAGCAGGTTCACGGCGGCGAAGACGGCGCCGGCGAGGAACTTCACCACGGGCAGTCATATAACAGGAGAACCCGCTTCCCGCAAGACCCAGACGCTCCAAGCTCCGCGCATTCCCGCCGGCCGCCGTTCGACGCGCCCTTCGGCGGGATCGCTCGGGTTTGACCCTCGCTCGTCGTCGCTCGGCGGCGGACGGCGGAACCGGCCGACCCGCCGTCCTCGCTCCACGTCCCGCCGAAGGGCGCGTCGAACGGCGTCCCCGTGAGCGGAATGCTCGGGACTCGGAGAGGCGCTTGCATCGGATTTTTACCCATTGAAAATTCCGGGTTCCGGGGCTACGCTATCGTCGGAGTCGGCCCCATGTCCCGAAGACCCCTCCGTCTCCTCCTCGGGCTCTTGGCCCTCGCGGCGCTGAGCGCGCGCGCCCTCGCGGCCGACCCGCCGCGCGTCGCCCTGCAGAAGGACGCGGATTCCCTGCGCCTGGCCGCCGAGGCCCTGCGCGCGGGGCGGCCGCGGAAGGACGTGCCCGCGCGCGTCGCGGCCGCGCTGGCCTCCCTGCCCGCGGAACTCGACGCCTACCGCGCCGGCCCCGGCGCCGCGCAGGCCGACG
>JAGWRY010000137.1 GCA_028869495.1 Elusimicrobiota bacterium
CCGCCCTTCGCGCCCTGGCCGAGTACGCCGCGCACGACCCGTCGCTGATCCCGTGGCTCTGCGCGCGCGTCGAGGACCGCGACGAGCGCGTGACGCTGGCCGCCGTCGTCTCCCTCGGCGGCGCCGAGGACGAGCGCGCGCTGCCGACCCTCGAGCGGCTGGCTTCCTCCGCCGGCCACCAGCGCGTGCGCCTCTACGCCGAGGAGGCCGCCGCGCGCGTCCGCGCCGGCGGCAAGAAAGCGGCGCTGCGCTCCTAGAAGTCCCAGCCGACGCCGAGGCGCAGGCCCTGGCCGAGGACGCCCATCGGCTCGAACGCCGCGTCGAAGGAGAACGCGCCGGCGCGGAGCCCGACGCCCGCGGTCAGCCCCGAGAGCGCGCCGAGTGAGGCGGCCGTGCGGCTCGTGTAGCCGAGGCGCAGGGACGCGTCGGCCGAGCGCGACACGCTCCGGCGCGCCTCGACCCCGAGCTTGCCGTACGGGTCGCCCGCGTACGGGAGGTCGGCCTCGACGGCCGGCAGGAGCGCCCATTCGTCGCCGCGCAGGTCGTAGGCGGCCGCGGCGGCCAGCTCGCCGGGAAGCGGCTCCGACTCGGAGATGAAGCGCAGCTTGGTGCCGACGTTGCGGACCGCCGCCGCGAGCGTCAGCGCGCTCAGGTCCTCGGGCCGGAACATCGCGCCCGCGTCGAACGCCGTCGCCACCGCGCTGCGCGTGCCCAGGTCCTCGTGGACCGCTTTGATCGTCGCCCCGACGGAGATCTGCCCGGTCCACGGCTCCAGCTCGTCGAGATACGGTCGGTCCACGCTCGGGACCTCCCAGCCGCCGCGGAAGTAGTCGCGGTCGACGGCGCGGGGGGACTCGCCGCTGATCCGGGCGCCGTAGGAGAGCGCGTACGCCTCCGAGTGCGGGGAGAACGAGCCCTCGGTCGTGTTCGACGCGTCGACGAGCGCCAGCGAGTCCTGCGAGAGGCGGGTCAGCGAGAACGCGAAGCCGCCGTGCGCCCAGGCGGCCGGCAGGGCGACCGCGGCGAAGTCGTGGTGGACGCCGGCCGGCAGCTCCGAACGCGCGTAGCGCGCGCCGCCGCCCTTCAGCCAGGCCAGCCCGGCCGGGTTCCAGTAGGCCGCGTCGGGGCCGTCGGCGACCGCCGTGTAGGCCTCGCCCATCCCGAGCGCGCGGGCGCCCGCGCCGATGCTCAGGAACTCCGCCGAGACCGTGCCGACCTCGCTCGGCAGGGCGCGCGACGGTCCCGCGGCCGCGACGAGGACGGCGCCGGCGAGGAGCAGGCGCTTCAGCGTATCAGCACCACCCGGCGCACCTTCGTCGCGCTCCCGGAGCCGAAGACCGCGTAGTAGGTGCCCGACGCCGCCCGGCGCCCGAAGCGGGTGCGCCCGTCCCAGGTGTAGACGCCCGCCGCCGAGGCCGTGCCGTCCGAGACGAGCTCGCCCGTCAGGGTCATCAGGCGCACCCGCGCGTCCGCCGGCAGGCCCGAGAAGGTCAGCGCGCTGGCCCAGTACGCGCTGGCCGAGTCGCCGATCTCCCACGGCTGGGGGAAGACGCGCACGTTCGAGAGGTCCGTCCCGGCGGCGACGAAGAACGGCGCGTACGACGAGAAGTGCGGCACGTAGGCGACGAGGACGTGCGACGACGGGTCGTCCTGCGACGGCACGAGCGTCCACTGCCCCGCGGCGGGGTCGTAGCGCATCAGGTGCAGGCGGCGCTCGTCCTGCCCCGGCGGGAGCTGCGCGGGATCGTAGGCGATCACGACCCGGACCGGAGTCAGGGGCTCGAGCCCGCCGGCCGAGAGCTCGAAGCCGACGTCGGCGCCGAGCGGGACGATGCCCGCCGCCTCGTTCGAGACGCCGCCCGCGGGATTCGTCCCGACGCCGGCCGCCGCGGTGACCGTCGCGCCCAGGGGGAAGGCGCCGGGCGGGACGACGATCGAGATCGAGGTCACGCCGGGGAAGGCGGCGGGGATCGCCAGCGAGAGTCCCGACGACGCGACGGTGCCCGACGAGAGCGGCGGGACCGTCGTCGTCGTCGAGCCGGCCGACGCGTAGTCGGCCAGCCCCTCCCAGTTCAGCGCCGCGACGCGCGCGTAGTAGGTCGTCGCGTAGGTCAGCCCGGTCACCGCCGCCGACGAGGCCGACGCGCCGGCGTCCGCCGCGTACAGGGGCGGCGCGAACGCGGCCGACGTCGAGAGCTCGACGCGGTAGCCCTCGGCGGCCGCGCTCTGCGGCGACGCGGGCAGAGGCGTCCAGGAGACCGTCGCGCTCGTGAAGCCGACGTCCGCGAAGGACGGAGTCCCGCCGGGGGGGACGCTCAGCGTCGCGCCGGACGCCGCGCCCGCCAGGTACGGGCCGTCCGGGTTCGGCGCGTAGGCGCTGAGCGCGCGCACGCGCCCGTACCAGGTCGTGTTCGCGTCGAGCCCCGAGAAGTCGGCCCAGGCGTTGTACGTCGTCGAGCTGAGCACGCCGGAGGCGAAGGCGGGAGAGCTGGACAGGTCCGCCTGGTACTGCGTCCCCGCCGCGAGCGTCCCCGCCGACCAGGCGAAGCCGAGGACGGAGGCGGTCCGCGTCGAGACGGGGACGGACGCCGCGGCGGGCGCCGCGACCGCCGTCGCGGTCGACGTCGCGACGTACGCGGTCGGCGCGCCCACCCCGTTGAGCGCCGCGACGCCGACGAAATAGCGCTCGTTCGACAGAAGGCCGGAGAAGGAGGCCGACAGCGCGGTCGTGGTCGTCGAGGCGGCCGGCGAGGCCAAGCCGGGGTCGGTCGAGACCGCCACCCGGTAGGCCGTCCCCGCGGGGTTGCCGCCGTCGAGCCAGGCGAACGCGAAGCCGCTCGTCGTCTGCGCGGAGAACGGCTGGCCCGGAAGCGCGGGCTGGTCGACGAGGGTCACCGTCGAGCCCAGGCTCGTGAACGCTCCGACCTGTCCGCTCCGCGAGATCGCCGCGACGCGGACGAAGTAGAGCGTGTTCGGCGTCAGGCCGGACAGGACGACCGAGGTCGCGCGCACCGCCGCCGAGGCGGCCAGCGTCGAGAAGGACGAGTTCGGCGAGACGTCGGCCTCGAACTGCGTGTCCGGCTGGTCGCCGGCCGCCGTCCAGGCGAGGTCGAGCGCCTTCGCGGCGACGATCGTGAAGGGCTGGGCCGGCGCCGTCGGGGCTGTCGGCAGGGTCGCCTGCGGTCCGGCCGCGAGATAGGGGCCCCGCGCGACGCCGCTCGTCGCCTGCACGCGGAAGTAGTAGCTGGTGTCGGCCGACAGCCCCGAGAAGTCCGCCAGGAGCGAGGTCCCCGACAGGGTCAGCAGGGTCCCGGAGAAGTCCGAGGCGGTCGAGGCCTGCGCCGCGTACGACAGCCCGGGGGGGTTCGGGTTCGACGACCAGGAGAGCTGGATCGAGCCGGTCGAGATCAGCGCGAAGGACGGGTTCGTCGGCGCGAGGAGGTCGTTCGTCGTCTCGAACGACGCCGACGGGCCGTACGACGGGGCGCCCTCCTGGTTCAGGTGCGCGTAGCGGACGTAGTAGGTCGTGGCCGCCGTCAGCGAGTTCAGCGTCAGCGAAGTCTGCCCGGAGCTCGCGGTCGCCGAAGCGACGATCCCGGACGAGAAGTCGGAGGCCGGCGAGGCCTCGACGACGTAGCCCGAGCAGACGCCCGGCGAGCAGGCGGCGTAGGAGACCGTCGCGCTCGACGCGAACGGCGCCGCCGACGGCGCGCCGGCGGGAGGGGACGTGTACGTCGCGGTCGTCGCGAACAGCGCGAGCGGCCCGTCGATCCCCGCGCCCTCGCCGCGCACGTAGAGCTGGTACGTCGCGTTCGCCGCCAGGCCGGTCAGCGTCACCGGCGGCTGGACCGCCGTCGCGAGCGCCGAGGACGGGTTCGTCGCGTAGTAGACGTCGAACCCGTCCGCCCCGGCCAGCGCCGCGTCCCAGGACCACGTGATCGACGAGGTCCCCTGCGCCGCGACCGAGAGGTTCGACGGCGCGGCGGCCGGCTGGGGGCTGCCCGAGACCTTCCCGTAGCCGAAGGCGTCGTTGGGGACCGCGCCGTCGGCGGTCACGCCCGCGTCGGTGCGCGCCAGCCCGTGCAGGATCGTTTTGATGTCCGCGACGGTGCGCGTCGGGTGCCCCTGCAGGCGGGTCGCGACGATGCCGGTGACGACCGGCGCCGCCATGCTGGTCCCCTGGTCGATCGCGTGGTAGCCGTCGGTCGACTTCAGGATGGGGTCGTTGAGCGTCGACTGGTCGGTGCTGGCCGGCACGTCCGCGGAGAGCACCGAGAACACGCCGAAGCCGGGGGCCGCGACGTCGGGCTTCTGCCGGCCGTCGCGCGTCGGCCCCCAGGAGCTGAAGTCGGCGAGGTCGCCGAGGGTCGGCGGCGACGTGTACTGGTAGATGTTGCCGTCGTAGGCTTTCCACGAGCCCTTCGTCGCGTAGGCGCCGACCGCGATCACGTCCTTCGCCGTCGCCGGGGAGGTCATCGTCAGCGTCTGCGGCACCGCGTAGCCCGAGCCCGCGGCGAAGTTCACGTTCTGGCCGGCCGGGTCCACGAAGCCGTCGACGCGCCCGCAGCCCGAGGGGGAGGTGCAGGTCAGCGTCACCGCGACCTGGAAGCCGCCGGTCGCCAGGCCGCTCGGGTTGTAGACGTCGATATAGACCTCGCCCGACTGGACCGCGTTGCCGCTGGGGCGCATGCTGCCCGTGGCGTCCTCGATGTAGCCGCTCGTCCCCGCGGCCGCCGGCGCGCAGGTCTGGGAGCCGCCGCCGCCCGAGACCTGGCTGCCGCAGGCCCCGCCGCCGACGACGAGGGACGCGCTCGCCTGCGCGCCCGACTGCAGCCAGAAGTCGAGCTCCGCGTCCGTGGCGGCGACCCCGCTGGGGATGTCGACGTTCGCCGTGAAGGTGATCGACTGGTTGGCGTTGAAGATGTCGGCCTCGGCGTGCGGGTCGTCGCCGCCCGCGGTTCCGTCGTTGCCCATCGCGACGACGACCGGGGTGTCGACCGCGATCGCGTCGATCCCGGTGTCGAACGAGGAGGTCCCGTCGTGCGGGTCGATCTGGCCGCCGAGGCTCAGGTTGATCACGGCGGGCTCGCCGAGCGCGGCCGCCTTCTGGACGATGTAGTTGATCCCGTCGATGATGTCGCTGTCGTAGAAGTCGGTCTTGACGATCACCAGGTCCGCCTTCGGCGCCAGCCCGGTGAAGGCCCCCGACGTCTGCCCGTCGCCGGCCGCGATGCCGGCCACGTGCGAGCCGTGGCCGTCCGTGTCCTGCTCGCCGAAGTTGTTCGTGCCGTTGTTGATGTCGCTCTCGAGCTGGGCCTCGGTCGCCTCGCGGCCGTAGGCGAAGCCCGACGGGAAGCCGTAGCCGGCCGCCGAGGACTGGGTCTGGTCCCACAGGTACTTGACGCGCGAGACGTAGGAGCCGGGCGAGCCGCCGGGCTTGATGAAGTCCAGGTGCTTGAAGTCGATGCCGGTGTCGACGATGCCGACGACGACGCCGGTCCCGTCGGCGTTCGCGAGGTCGGACGGCCCGTTGGTCAGCACGCCGAGGTAGAGCCCGCCCGTCGAGTTGCTCGAGCGCACGACGTCGAGGAGGGGGTGCAGCCGGCGCGCGGACGAGACCGCCAGCACGCGCGGGTCGGACTCGAAGGCCGTCAGGTCGGCGTCCGAGACCCGCGCGGTCACGACGTCGCCCGCGCGCGAGCCGAAGCGCGAGGACGGGTACGCGGCGCGCAGGCCGGAGA
>JAGWRY010000138.1 GCA_028869495.1 Elusimicrobiota bacterium
GCGCGCGGGAGGCCGCCGCGCTGGGCGGCTCGGCCGCGGCCGCCGGCGACGCGACGCTGGCCAAGGAGGCCGCCGCCGCGCCCTTCGACGGCGGGGCGATCTCCCCGAACGTCGTCTCGCCCGACGGCCGGAGCGTCGTGCGCTCGGGCGTCCGCCTGAAGAAGCCGACCGACCGTCCGGCCGTGAAGGCCGCCGACATCCCGACGCCGGGCGCCGACCGCGAGCCGCGATCGCGCAAGCTCTCGGGAGACCTGGTCCTGGGCGGGGCGGCCGCCCTCGGCGGCCTGCAGGGCTGGTTCTCGGCGGGACTGGTCGGCGCGGGCGCGGGCGCCTTGCTGGGCCTGGGCGCGGCCTGGCTGTTCCAAAAAAAGGACTACGGCGGCGCCTTCGGGGCGACGGCCGGCGGCATCGTCGGCGCGGCGCTCGGCGGGCCGCTGGGCGGCGTCGTCGGCGCCGTCCTCGGCGGCCTGCTCGGCCACGTCCTCGGCCGGCTGTTCTTGTAGCGGGCTAGACCTCGGCCGGCACGCGCTCGAACTGCTCGAGCGCGGCGTGCGCCTCGGCGCCGTAGACGACCGACGGCCCGCCGCCCATCATCACGGCCACGCCGATCGTCTCGACGATCTCCCGGCGATGGGCGCCGGCCTTCAAGGCGTCGTGGACGTGGTAGGCGATGCAGCCGTCGCAGCGCACGGTGATCGCGATGCCCAGCGCGATCAACTCCTTGGTCTTGGCGTCGAGGGCGCCCTCGACGGTCGCCGACTCGTGCAGGCTCTCGAACGCGCGCATCGGGCCGGGCAGGTCGCGGCCCAGGCCCTCCATCTGCGCGCTCAACTCGCGGTACCTCTGCGGGTAGTCCTTCATAACCCCTCCCTCCGTCGGAAGGTCGGGGCGCAACGCGGCGGCCAGTTCAGGCCGCCAGCCAGTCGTCGGGGGCGAGCCGGTAGTCGGCGTAGAGGCGCGCGTAGGCGCCCCCCCTTCCCAGGAGAGAGTCGTGGTCGCCGCTCTCGACGACCCGGCCGTCCTCGAAGACCAGGATGCGCTCGGCCGAGCGGATCGTGGACAGGCGGTGGGCGACGACCAGGGTCGTGCGCCCCTCCGCGAGGCGCCGCAGGGCCTCCTGCAGGGTGCGCTCGGTCGCGGCGTCGAGCGAGCTCGTCGCCTCGTCGAGGATCAGCACGCGCGGCTCGGCCAAAAGCGCGCGCACGTAGCAGACGGCCTGGCGCTGGCCGTGGCTGAGGCGCCCGCCGCGCTCGCCGACCTCGGTCGCGTAGCCCTCGGGGAGAGCGCTGAGGAGCGCGTGGGCGCCCAGGCGCTCGGCCGCGGCGACGATCTCGCCGTCGCCGGCGTCCGGGCGGCCGAAGCGCAGGTTGTCCATCACGGTGCCGCTGAAGAGAAACCCGTCCTGCGGGATCACGCCGATGTGGCGGCGCAGGGTCTCGGTCGTCAGGGCGCGCACGTCCTCGCCGTCGAGGCGCACCGCGCCCTCGACGACGTCGTAGAAGCGGCACAGGAGGCTGACGACGGTGCTCTTGCCCGCGCCGGTGTGGCCGACCAGGGCCGCGGTCTGTCCCGGCTCGACCGCGAAGGACACGCCGTCGAGCGCCCACGGGGCGTCCGGCCCGTAGCGGAAGCGCACGTCCGCGAATTCCACGCGGCCGGCCGGGGCCTCCAGGCTCTTGGCGTCCGGGGCCTCGACGACGCTCGGACGCGCGTCGAGCAGCTGGAAGACGCGCTCGGCCGCGGCCTGCGCGGAGAGCAGGTCGTTGTACAGGTCGCCCAGCTCCTCGAGGGGCTGGAACACGTACTCGAGGAGCATCAGGAAGGCGACCAGCTCGCCGACCGAGAGGCTCCCGGCCGCGACCATGCGCCCGCCCAGCCACAGCACCAGCGCGCCGCTGACGCCGTAGTGGAGGTTGACGACCGGCTGGTAGGCGGCCCAGACGGAGACCGCCTTGACGCCCGAGTCCTTGTAGGCGGCGATCAGGCCCTCGCCCTTCCTCACGCTGTCGGCCTCGCGGCCGGAGGCCTGGATCACGCGCATGCCGTTGATCGCCTCGGCGTAGTGCGCGGTCAGGCGCGACAGGTCCGCCCGCGCGCGACGGTAGGCGCGCAGGCCCAGGCGCCGGAAGGCCTCCGACGAGAAGAGGAGGCTGGGCACGCAGGCGACGACGACCAAGGTCAGGCGCCCGTCGTAGCGCGCCATCGCGGCGATCGCCAGCGTCAGCACCAAGGACGCCGACAGCAAGGTCACCGGGCCCCAGATCACCGAGCGCTCGAGCGCGTCCACGTCGCGGTCCACGCGCGCGATCACCCGGCCCTGCTGGGTCCGGTCGAAGAAGTTCATGCACAGGCCCTGCACGTGGTCGAAGACGGCGCGGCGCAGGTCGGCCAGGACCTTCTGGCCCGAGCGGGTCAAGAGCCTCAGCTCGAAGCCGACGAGCGCGGCGCGCCCCAGGGCGTTGACCGCGTAGGCGGCGCAGACCAGGGCCAGGAAGCCGAAGCGCGCCTTCATCAGGCCGCGGTCGATGCCGAGCTGGACGAGCCAGGGGCCCGCCAGGTAGGACAGGCACCAGACGACCTCCAGGGCCAAGGCGAGGACGACCGGCCCCTTGTAGGGGGCCAGGAACGCGCCCAGGCGCTTGAGCGCGGCGGCGTTGGGCCGCGCGCGCGCCAGCTCCTCTTCGAGCATCCAGTCCTTGTTTCCGCTCATGGCCGCGCGGGAAGAGTCCCCGCCTCCAGGGCCTGGCCCGCGAACAGCTCGCGGTACAGGCCGCACCGCTCCAGCAGCTCGGCGTGCGTCCCGGAATCCGCGACGCGCCCGCCGTCCAGCACGATCACGCGGTCGGCCAGCAGGACGCCGGACAGGCGCTGCGTGATGATCAAGGTCGTGCGCCCCCGCGAGACGCCGGCCAGCGCCCGCACCAGGTCGCGCTCGGTGCGCGCGTCGACGCTGGCCGTCGCGTCGTCGAGGACCAGGAGGCGCGGGCCCGCCAGCACGGCGCGCGCCAGGGCCGCGCGCTGGCGCTGGCCGCCGCTGAGCGTGATCCCCCGCTCGCCGACGACGGTCTCCAGGCCCTCGGGCAGGGCCGAGACGACGTGGGCCAGCTGGGCCGCCGACACGGCGGCGCGCACCTCGTCCTCGGACGCGCCGGGCCGGGCGTAGGCGACGTTGTCGCGCAGGGTCGCCGAGAAGAGGAAGCTCTCCTGGAAGACGCAGGCGACCGCCGCGCGCAGGTCGGCGAGCGAGAACTCGCGCAGGTCGACGCCGTCGAGCAGGATGCGCCCCGCCTGGGGGTCGAAGAAGCGCACGAGGAGCGCCGCCAGCGTGGACTTGCCGCTGCCGGTCGCGCCGACCAAGGCGACGCGCTGTCCCGCCGGGACCTCGAAAGACAGCTCCGACAGCAGGCGCGGCCCGCCGGGATAGCCGAAGGCCACGTTTTCGAAGCGCAGGGCGCCTCTTCCGCCCTCGGGGAGGGAGCGCGGGCGCGCGGGCTCGGCCACGCGGCTGTCCCGGTCGAGCAGTTCGAAGAGGCGTCCGGCGCTGACCTCGGCCTCCTGGGCGATGGAGACCAGGCGCACGATGCCGTTGCTCTCGCCGTAGATCTTCGAGGCGTAGAAGAGGCACGCGACGACGACGCCGGCCTCCAAGCCCCCGTGGACGACCTCCCAGCCGCCGATGAACAGGACGGCCGGCACCGCCAGTCCCATCAGGGACTGGGCCAGGGGCAGGCGCGCGCTCCACAGGTCCGAGGCGGCGATGGCTCCGCTCAGGTACTCGCCGACGCGGCGGCCGAAGCGCGCGCGCTGGTAGTCCTCGCGCCCGAAGGCCTTGACCACGCGCACGCCCTCGATGCCCTCCTTGATGTCGAGCGACACGCCGTCGTAGAGGTCGTCGGCGTTGCGGTTGAGGACCTTCAGTCGCCCGGCCGTGGCCAAAGTCAGCCCGATGGACGCGGCGAAGCACAGCAGGGTCGCGCCGGCCAGGGCCGGGCTCTTGACCAGCATGATGGCCATGGCCCCCCCGGCGACCAGCGCGACGCGCAGGAGGGTCATCGCGACCTGCCCGAAGAACGGGCGAATCTTCTGGATGTCGCGCGAGACGCGGGCCAGCACGGCGCCGGAATCCAGATCGCCGAGGGAGCCCGGCGAGAGGCGGTGCAAAGTCTCGAGGGCGCGCTCGCTGAGGTCGGCCGACAGCTCCTGGACGAGCTTGCCGCGCAGGTAGCCGTGCGCCCAGCGCAGGGCGCTGGAGCCGAGAGCGACGGCCAGGAAGAGCTCCGCGTAGCCGGCGGCCAGGCGCGCGAAGTCCGCGCCGCGCCCGGCGGCGGTCAGGGCGTCCACCGCGCGGCCCAGCACCAAAGGCGCGGCCAGCGCGAAGGCCAGCTCGCCCAAAAGCGCGGCCGTCGCCGCCGCGGTCAGCGCGCGGCGGCGGGCGAACAGGCCCAGCAGGCGGCCGTAGGCCTTGGGTCTGCGTCTCTCGTTCTCGATCTCGATGTCGGTCATGTCGGCTTCACGTCGGTCCGTCCCAAAAAGAAGACTCCCGCCGGATCGTCGTCCGGCGGGAGTCTTCTCCCGGGTTCGAGCGATCCTGAAAAATCAGCGCGTCTGCGGCCCCCATGAATGCGCGCGCGCGGCGAAAGCCGCGGGCGAAATGCGATCCGCCGCAACGCGATTCAACGGCACGTGAGTTCGATCTCCATGGGAGTTCTCCGACTTAAGGCCCCGGCAGTATACCGGAGCCGCCGATTATTTTCAAGGGGCCGGGTCCGCGCGCAGGCGGGCGACCGTCTCGACCAGGCGCTTCGCCGTCGCGGCGACGGCCTGCGCGCGGCGCGGGTCCTTGAAGGACCCGTCGTCGGCGAAGGCCTCGTGCGCGGCCGCGACGGCGACCTGCGCGGGGATCACCAGCACGCCGACGTTCTCGAGCACGGCGCGCGCGACGGCCAGCGCGCGGATGCCGCCCAGCGCCCCGGGCGAGGCGCTGAGGAGCGCCGCGGTCTTGCCGGCGAAGGCCGCCAGGGGCTTCTCGCCGGGCTCCGGGCGCGAGGCCCAGTCGATCGCGTTCTTGAGCGGCCCCGGGATCGAGCCGTTGTACTCCGGCGTGGACAGGAGCAGGCCGTCGTGCGCCTTCAGCGCGGCCTTCAGGCGCCGCGCGCCGTCGGGCAGTCCCTCGCGCTCCTCGAGGTCGCCGTCGTAGACCGGCAGCGGGTAGTCGGCGAGGTCGATCAGTTCGACCTCGCCGCCCGCCGCGCGGGCCGCCGCGGCGGCGGCCGCGGCGGCCTTCTTGTTGAGCGAGCCCTTGCGCAGGCTCCCGGCGAAGGCCAGGATCTTGGGCTTCGTCACTGGAAGAGCTTCCGGAACGAGGCGATCTCCATCGGGTGCATCTCGACGTCCTTCGGGCTGCGGCGCGTGACGTGCACGGTGCCCTGGGCCAGGCTCAGCGCGGCGTACTGCGCCTCGTTGGGGTTGACCAGCATCTCGATGACGCCGGTGCCCGAGATGTCCTTCGGCCGCACGACGTCGCTGAGCAGGACGTTCTGCAGGATGGTCGCCGCGACCTTCTGCTTGGTGTCGTCCTTCAGGACGGCCTCGAAGGTGACGATCACGTCCACGCGGTCGCCCTTGTGGAGGAAGACGGTCTGCGTCCCGGGCAGGGGAAGCGCCATTTTCCGGTAGCCGACCCAGTCGTCCAGCAGGCTCTGCGCCCGCGGCGCCTTCTCCGTCTTCGTCGGCGCCTTGGACGCGCCCCAGGCCGCCCCCGCCGTCAGCGCCGCCAGAACCAACGCCGCCGTCATCTTCCTGTTCATGCTCGCCTCCTTGAGACTTTCGCCGCGCCGCTCACAGAGAGGACCGCCTCTCGAAGAGCTCGTCCGGCGTGATCCGCCGCGTCGTCAAAGCGTATGCGCCGCCCTCCAGCCGCCAGGAGATCGTCCTTCCCGTCTCGGTCGTCGTCTCGACGCCCGCCGCGACCGCGAAGAGCGGCTGGGGCCGCGCGGCCGCCGCCGCCGGGAAGCCCCCGGGCAGGACCGGCAGGCCGTGGCTCCCGCGCGGATAGGCGGGCGCGGGCGGAGCGCCTCCCTTGAGTAGGAGCAGGAGGACCAGCGCCGCCAGCGCGAAGGCCGGCGCGAGGATCCAGGCCTGCGGCAGGGCCGCGCGCGCCAGCAGGCGCGCCCTCAGCGGACCGCGCAGGCGCGTCTGCGCGCTGAAGTCCAGCGCCGCCAGCCGGCGCTCGAAGTCTTCGAGTTCGCCGCTCATCGCCCCATCTCCATCGCCGTCTTCAGCTTCTTGGCCGCGCGGAAGGCGATCACGCCGACGTTGTCGGCGGAAAGCTCCAGGTGCGCGGCGATCGCCTCGTGCTTCATGCCCGCCCCGAACTTGAGCGCCAGGACCTCGCGCTCCCTCTCGTCCAGGACGCCCAGGGCCGCGGCGAGAGCCCGCAGGTCCTCGTCCTTCTCCAGGATCTCGTCGGCGCGGGGAGCGTCCTCGGCCCGCTCGCCGGCCGCCTCGAGGGGCAGGCCGGCGCGTCCGGCCGCGCGGAAGTGGTCGGCGACGCCGCGGCGCGCGATCGCGAAGAGCCAGGCGTCGGCCGGCGCGCGGCGGGGGTCGTAGCCGTCCCAGGCGTCCAGCGCCGACTCGAAGACGCGCGAGACGACGTCCTCGGCCGCCGCGGTCCCGGGGACCCGCCAGCGCACGTAATTGTAGACGCGCGAGAAGTGCCGGTCATAGACCTCGGCGAAGTCCGGCTTTCGGTCGGCGTCTGTCATGGTCGGCGCGGGCCGCAAGCCGTCCTTCGCCCTCATCAGTCATTACGGGGCGGGGCCGCTTTCATTACACGCCTCGAGACCGCGCGGCCTGTTTAAACCACTTTTAGGGGATGGGGCGGAAGGCGCGGTCCGTTTAGGACGCCACGATGCGCATCTGCAGGCGTCCCTTCAGCGCGCGCGCGATGCGGTCCAGCGTCTCGACCGTCACGTTCTGCGCGCCCTGCTCGATGCGCGAGATCGTCTGCTGCTTCGTCTTGAGCGCCCGCGCGAGCTGTCCCTGCGTCATCCGCGCCGCCTCGCGCGCTTTCGCGACTTCGAGCGCCACGCGCAACTCCACGTCGGCCTCGGCGTAGAGGCGCCGGAACTCCGCGTCTTTCATCTCACCCGCGAGATACTTCTTGAGCGTCGTCCCCCGCCTCCCGCGTCTCTTCATGCCGTGCCTCCGAACCGCCGGATCCAATCCGCCCGGCATCGCGCCGCCCGCGCCAGCTCTTCCGGCGGCACGCGCCCGGTCTTCTTCAAAAATCCCGTCGTCACGACGATCAACGACCTCCCGTGAAAGAAGTACAGCAGGCGATGCCGGTGCCCCTCGACGGCGACCCGCAATTCGTAAAGCCCGTCGCCCAGATAGTCCGCCAACGGGCGCCGCGCCTCGTGCCCGGACTCCTCCAGATACCTGAGCGCCCGTCCGATCTTCGCCCGATGCGCCTTGACCTGCGCCCGGATGTAGTCCAGCGCCGGCTCCCGGCCGCCCGCCGTCCGGTAAAACTCCAGCTCGCACGCCAAGAGACCTCTCCAGTATACAGCGTATATGATGTATATTCAAGACCCCGCTCCGGTGATCCGAAGCCGCGTCCGCCCCCACATACGAATGGGAACCTCCGTTTGTTCCCGGATCTTAAGATTCCAAAATGGAATCTTAGGTTTCGCGTTTCACCGTCCCCGCCGACGGCGCGCCCCCGGCGCGCGGGGCGCCGGGGGCGCGTTTCTTCGTCGTCCGGTCTTACTTGGCCGGCGCCGAGACGGCGGCGGGCGCCGTCGTCGCGCAGTGACGCCCGGCGAAGTAGCCGCCGAGCGCGCCGACGCCGAGCAGGACGATCGCGGCGACCGCCTTGCAGCCGCAGCAGTGCTTCTTGCCGCCGCAGCACTTCCCGCCTTCCGTCTTTTCCTCGTTCTCCATTTTCGTTCTCCTTTCGAATGTTTCGATTTACGAAATACTAAAGGCAAAAATTTTTAGGCCCGTCGCTTCTCGTCGATGCCGCGCGCGATCTTGTCCAGCAGTCCGAGCAGTTCCTCCTGCTCGCGCCCGTCCAGGTTCTCGAGCAGTCCGCGCGCGTAGGCCGCCGCCCCCCCGATCGTGCGCTCGTTGAGCGCGCGCCCCTCGTCGGTCAGCGCGACCTCGACGACGCGCCGGTCGTCGGCCGCGCGGTCGCGCTTGACCAGCTTCTTGGCGACGAGCCGGTCGATGAGGCCGGTCGCGCTCGACAGGGACAGGCAGACGGCGTCGGCCAGGCGCCGCATCGGGCAGCACTCGCCGCGCCCGACGGCGTGGAGGGCGCGCAGCTCCTGCCAGCTCAGCTCGGCGTGCGCCGCGGCGTTCTTCTTCTCGATGCCGTGGACCTCCTCCAGAATGGTCTGGAGCGAGTCCACCAGCCGCCGCGCCTTGTCTTCGAGGGTCTTCATCGCCGGGATCGCAATACTTCGATATTCGAAGTATATCAGGCCCGGGCGTCGCGGTCAAGCCCCACGCCCAGCCGGGCCGCCGCGCGCGCCAACGCCGCGTCGCGCGTCCACAGCCGCGCCCGCGCCAAGGCCGCGGACGCCAGCAGATGCGCGTCCACCGCGCCCAGGCCGGCGCCCGCCAGCCCGCGCCGCTCCACGAAGGCCAGGAATTCGCCGTGCTCCGCCTCGGGAGCCTTCGGCAGAGCCTCCAGCAGTCCCAGGATCTCGGCGCGCCGCCGCATCGCGCCGCAGGCCAGCTCCTCGACGACCAGCCGGTGGGCGAGGACCTCGCCGTCCTCCAGCCGACGCGCCAGGTCCGCGTCGCCGCGCCGCAGATGGTCCACCCACACCGACGTATCGACCAGGATCACCGCGCCCGCCGCCGCGGCGCCGCCCTCAGCCCGGGCTCGCTGCCTCCCAGCGCCGCCAGCCGCTCGCGCGACTTCTTCTCGATGAGCGCCTCCAAGCCCGCGTGCACCAGCGCCGTCTTCTCCGTCAGCCCGGCCAGCTTGGCCGCCCGCGCCAGCAGGTCGTCCCTCAGGATCAAAGTCGTTCTCATATGCATAAGTATGCTCCCGTCATATGCATCCGTCAAGACCGCGCGCCGCCCCTCAGAACCCGATCCGCCGCCTCGGCCCGTCCGGCGGCCCGAGGAGCGCGCGGATGTCCTCGAACACGGAGCGGATGGCCTGCGCGTGCTCCCCCAGCGCGCCCTCGTGCGCCGCCAGCCTCTTCTCGGCCTTCGCCATGCGCTCCCGCAGGTCGCGGTCGGCCGCGAGGGCATGCCGCAGGCGCACGAAGGCCCGGACGATCTCGATGTTGACCGCGACGGCGCGCGGACTGTTCAGCACGCCGGACAGCATGGCCACGCCGTGCTCGGTGAAGGCTAAAGGCAAATAGCGCCGTCCGCCTCGCCCCTTTGAGGTTCCAAATTGGAACCTCAAACAATTCGCCTCGCGCGGCGACAATCGGAACATGAAATCGTCGGGGAAGCGCGCGACGTTGCGTCGAACCGCCTTATTGAGCTCTTTGGTCTTCACGCCGTAAAGAGCGGCCAAATCGGAATCCACCATGACTCTTTGGCCGCGCACGACGCGGATCAGCCCGTCGATCTTCGCGAGCTCCACGCCCCCATACGCACGAACCCATCCCTTTGTTCCATCGCCCCAAGATCTTTAAGGTGCCAAATTGGCACCTTAAAGATTGCCCCGCCTCGACTTGTGGCGCCGGGTCGCAACCTCAAGTTTGCCGCCTCTCAAAATTGGAAGTCACAATTCGTGACCTCCAATGTCTCGCCTCCGGCGGGAGAAGACCGGACATAAAAATGGATGTGCCGAATCGGCACATCCAATTTGCGCTCAGCGCCCCAACTTGAAGTCACAAATTGTGACTTCAAGTCCGCCCCTCAGTGCCGCCGCTCGAGCAGGCGCTCGACCTTCCTTTGGACCTCGTCGAAGCGCGCCGGATAGAGGATCGCGTCCTGCGCGCCGGCCTGCGCCGCCAGCTCCGGGATATCGACGTACCCGCTCGTCATGATGACCTTCAGCCCCGCCGTCGCCGGATCGCCCCGCAGCTCCCGCAGGACCTCCAGCCCGTTCATCCACGGCATCTGAAGGTTGAGCAGGACCACGTCCGGCCGCGTCGCCCGCGCCATCGCCAGCCCCGTCACCCCGCAATGGGCGACCGCCGTCCGATACCCCCGCTTCCCGAAAAACTCGGCGAACGCGTCGGCGACCTCGACATTATCGTCGACGATGAGCACCCTCGGCGGCATCCCTTAAGTGTAGCGGGAGCTTCGGGGATTTGCCAGTGCTGCGCCCTACGCCTGGAAGATACTGCGTCCCTCGCCCTGATAACTTTCATAAACGTGCTCAAACACTGCCGAGACCTTCCTCTCGTAGATGTCCTTGGCGTAGGGCTTCGGCAGTTCGTCTAGGATTTCCTGGATGGCGCCCATGACCTGGGCTCGCGACCGGACCTTCTGTCGCCAGTTGATGACGAGCACGGCCTTGAGCTTGGCCAGGAGGTGCTTGGTCACCTTCTTGACCTCGTCGCGCTCAGCGGGCGATAGATCCGGGGCCGGGCGCGTCAGGATGTCGAAGACCGTCTGTTCCTCCTCGGAAAGATTCTCGCGGACGTGGCGGGTCTCTTCTTCGGTCAGGGACCGAGTGAATGCCAACAACTCCTTGAACATGTCGTCGATGTTCCGGCTCCCTGAGTTATAGGACTCGATCAGGGCCTCGAACTTGGCCGAGTAGTCGGCCCGGGTCCGGTTGAAGCGGATAAGCTTCTCCAACTGCGCGCGGATCGCCGCCTTCAACTGCTCCAACTCGACGTTCTTGCGCTTGGACTTCTGGAATTTCTTCGCCAGCGCCTCAAAGTCGATGGCCGAGAGGTTGATGGCGCCGGAGCGCTTGCCGTCGCCTTCGGCGATGGTGAAACCGTCGGCCGCGATCGCGTTGTCGAGCAGGCGATTGATCTCACCCATGACCATGCTGACGTCGGCGCCAACGCTCTCGCCGGTGCGCTCGCGGATGGCGGCGGCGATGGTGGCCACACAGGCGACGCGGGAGACGAACTCCAGGACGGCCGTGTCGGGCTTGATCGCCTTAAACAGCATTGAGACCAGGCGCTCCTGCGCCAGGAACTCCTTTCGCAAGGCGTCGGGCGCGATCAGCCGGTCCACGCCGTCGGCGATCTTGGTCAGGCGGTCGAGGTTCCCGGTCGGCAGGGCCTCGATCGCGGCGATGTCGACGCCGTGCTTGGCGCAGAACGCGACGGTCGTGGCCAACGTCTGGCGCAGTTCTTCGATCAGCGCCTTCTTGTCCCGGACCGGGTTCTGGCCTTCGGCGCCCTTGCCGTAGATGGCCAGGGCCTTCTCCAGCGAGGCGAAGACGTTGGCGTAGTCCACGATCAAGCCGCTGGGCTTACCGGGATAGACGCGGTTGGCCCGGGCGATCGCCTGCATCAGAGTGTGGTTCCGCATCGGCTTGTCCAAGTAGATCGTCGAGCAGCTTGGCACGTCGAAGCCGGTCATCCACATCGCGCAAACGAAGACAAGCCGCAGGGGATCGTTGGGGTCCTTAAACTTCTCGTCCAGCTTCTCGTCGCGCATCCGTCTGCGGTGCGGTGCGATGTCGAGGCCGAGCGCCCGCATCTGCTCGATCTCGTTCTGGGCGGGCGAAACGATGAGGGCCTTCTCCGTGGTCTTCAGGATGTCCAGGCGCCGCCGGAGTTCTTGGACCTGGTCGGGGTCGGCTTTGGCCCCATATTTGGCGAGCTTGGCCAACTCGGCCTCGACCTTGGCGCGCTCCTCGGTCCAATACTTGCGGACCTTGTCGTGCATCTTGAGCGCAGTGGCCTTGTCGATGGAGACGACCATGGCCTTGCCCTGGAAGCCCCGGCCGAGGAAGTGGGTGACTATGTCCTTGGCCACGGTCTCCAGGCGGGAATCGCGGGTGATGATGTGATATTGGCGGCCGAGTTCTCGCTCCAGGCGCCGCTCCTGGCCCTCATCGAGATCAGCCGCCTCGATGACGTTGTAGATGTCCTCGTTGAGGTCGGGGTTCTCCAGCCGGAGCTCGGGTGTGCGGTTCTCGTAATAGAGGGGCTTGGTCGCCCCGTCGTCCACCGACTGTTGGAAGTCGTAGATCGAGACGTAGTCGCCGAAGACCTGTCGAGTTTTCTCCTCTCCGGCGATCAGCGGCGTTCCCGTGAAGGCCATGAACATGGCGTTCGGCAGCGCCGCGCGCATGTTCAGCGCCAACGTGTCGTATTGGCTCCGATGCGATTCATCGACCAGGCAGATCACGTCGCGCCGGTCGCACAGCATCTCGGCGGTCTGGAACTTCTGGATCAAAGTGAAGACGTAGCGGTGGTTACCGCGCAGGAGTTCGCGAAGCTGGGCCCCGCTCTGCGCGTGGCAGGCGTCGCTCTCCTGCTCGCTGACGGCGCCGACGGCCTTGAAGGTCTTGGCGATCTGGTCGTCGAGCTCGACGCGGTCGGTGACGATCACGAATGTCCAGTTGCCCGGGAGCTTGCGGAGAACCTTCTGGGCGAAGAAGACCATCGAATAGGACTTGCCGCTGCCCTGCGTCTGCCAGAACACGCCGCCGCGCCCGTGCCCGGCCGCGCGCGCAGTCTGCATCGCGGCCAAGGCGTTGTTGACGCCCAAGAACTGGTGGTTCTGGCCCACGACCTTGATGGTGCCGAGCTTCGCCTTGGAGAAGAGGGTGAAGTTTTCCATCAGGTCGAGCAGACGCGACGGCTCGCAGGTGCCCCGGATCAAGACCTCCAGGGACACCTTCCTGGGCTCGTTCTCCTTCTCGATCCGCTTCCAGTCGAAGAAACGCTCCCAGTCGGCCGTCAGCGAGCCGATGCGGCTCTCGGTGCCGTTGGAGGCGATGAGCACGGCGTTGAACCAGAAAAGCTGCGGGATGCCGTTTTGCTCGTGCTTGTAGCTCGTCAGGTTGCCGTCGAACGCCTGCCGCGCGGGCACGCCCGGCTTCTTTAGCTCGATGACGACGACGGGCAGTCCGTTGACGAAGGCGACCAGGTCCGGGCGGCAGGTGTAGAGCGCGCCGGTGACGGTGAACTGGCTCACCAGGAGAAGGTCGTTGGCCTTCGCCGTCTCCCAGTCGATGACGCGCACGCGCTCGGTCTTCTGGCCGCCCTTGGGGTCGGGGACGGAGACCGTGATCCCGCCCTTGAGGAGTTCGTAAACCTCCTGGTTCGCGGCCACGGGGCTAAGCGTCGAGCGGTCCCTCGTCAAGATCGTGACCGCCGCCTCGATCGCCTCCGGTGGCAGCGTGGGATTCAGAGCCTTCAGCGCCGCGCGTAGGCGCGGCAACAGCATGACCTCGCCCGAGTTCTCGCGGCCGAGCGTCCCGCCCGCGCCATAGACCTCCTCCATAGCCGACACCGTCTGCCAGCCCAAGGCGGCGAAGAGCTTGATCGCAGGCTCCTCGACCAAATGCTCTTCGCTGTAGGGGTTCATGTGCTGAGCGCGACCTCAGCGGCAGTGGCTTGCCCCGAGAGCAGTCGCGGCAGTAATAGGTCTCGGGTTCGGCGTAGCACATGTGCCTGTTGTTGCAGGACAGAAATTTCTTCAGCGATGGGGGTGGTCACCGCGCTGAATCTGTCCAACAAGGGCTGAGACGGAATCAAGATTTCCGCATCCTCGAAGGTTTTCGCCGTCACTGCCGGGTATGCAGCACCCGTAGCATGGTTTTCGAGGTATGCGACAAAATCGTCCGTGGTCGTCGCAGCATAGAGAAATGTAAACGGCACTTTGTCAGCCGTCAAAACGGCAAAGCCCGTTGAGGCGATTGTGGCCGGTCTCGGGTTAAGAATCATCGCGTGGGAACGGCGGTTAGGACGAACGCAGGACCAAAGAACGTCTCCATGCTGAACAACCCGCCGAGCACGGCCAGGCGCATCAGCAAATGAGAAGGTCGTGATTGAATCGATGCGTCCCGGGCTCACCGAAGAGATGTCGATGTAATGCAATTCAGCGGGCGCGGTGCGCGGAGTCAACTGGGCTCGGTTCACTCGGGCGACGTCGGATATCTTCTGCACTGACCAACCCGGGGGAATCGGTCCAAGTCTTGAAGGGACGGAGGACACCTTTTTGTGTCCTGCAAACCTGAACGCAACGAACCACTCTTGATAGAGGGCTCGGGCCATCTCCTCCAAAATCTCGATGCGCCTTAGGTTATTTTCGATCCGATCATCGTAGGCCGAAAGAATAGCGACAATGCGGCGCTGGACAGGTAGCGGCGGGACTCGGACGATGGCGCGCTTCAGGTCTTTCAAGACCACGCGAGGTATTGCGGCTCCACTTATAAACGTCCCCTTCAGGTAACTACGAGTGCTGGGAGCGTCGAGGTAGTAGTGGAGATAACCGGACTCAACCAGGGCTGGGTTCGGGCGCAAAATCGCAACCGAGGAAAGGAGGACAACCTCATCGTCTTGTCGCACTCGACACACGGTGTCGAGTGCAGTGGCGCCATCTTTGGCAATCAGGACATCTCCCTTTTGAGGTCGGCATCCTTGGCGCACAAGGATGTCGAAATCAACCTTCGGAATGAGTCGGCAGCCATCGAGCTTGATGCCAAAAGGAGTTAGATTTTTCACTGAAGCCATTGGCTTTCCATCGAGAACCGAAGGCGGGCTCTGGTGTGCACCATCGGTAATCTTGGCGCAAATGTCCTCCAACGCATACTCCTTCCAGGCGAGTTTCATTTATCTTCGAGAATTGCCGTTACGTTTCTGGCGATGACCTTTTCGAGATCATGGGCTTCGCCGGTCAACTTTTCCAACTCATCATTCAGGGCTACGAATTTCTCCTTGAAGTCCTCATCGCTAATCTCTTCGCCGGGAGCAACGCCGACGTAGCGACCTGGGTTGAGCGACCAGTCCTGGGCTTCGATCTCCTTGATCGTCGCGGCCTTGCACAAGCCCAGCACGTCGCGGTAGGCCAGTTTCTTGCCGAAAACATCCTGGAGCTTGGCTTTCACGAGATTGCCGCCGAGCGTGTAGTCGGCGTCTTCGCCACGGTAGAGGCGCACGACGTTCGCCAGGAAGGAGACCTGCTCCGGCGGCCAGTCGCGGTGGGCGCGGTCGATCTGGCGGTAGACGTGGCGGGCGTCCAGGAAGAGGACTTTGTCGGCACGAGGCGTGTTTTTCTTGGCTCGATCCAAGAACCACAACGTGCAGGGCAAGGTCACCGTGTAGAACATGTTGGGGCCTACCGAGACCACGGCGTCGACGGCCTTGTCCTCGATCATCTTCTGGCGGATGTCCTGCTCGGTGGCGCGGGCATCGGACGCGGAGTTGGCCATGACGAAACCCGCGCGGCCCTTAGCGCTCAGCGCTGAATAGAAAAGCTGAATCCAAAGGTAGTTCGCGTTGTCAGTGCGAGGCAGACCGAAAGGAAATCGCCGACCAGGGCCGACGGCGGCGGCCAGGCGCTCCTTGTCTACGGCATTGACGTTGAACGGTGGGTTCGCAAGGACGAAGTCGAACTTGCCGGTGGCATCGTGCAGGTCCTCGTAGTAAGAGATCGCTTTCTTGATGTCGCCTTCGAGGCCATGCACGGCCAAGTTCATGCGGCACAGGGCGGTCGTCGCCTCGACCTTCTCCTGGCCGTGGATCGCCAGTTCGTCAGAGGGATTCTTCTTGTGCTCGGTGACAAAGCTCGCGCTCTGCACGAACATGCCGCCGGAGCCGCAAGCCGGATCGAGGACGCGGCCGTGGTAGGGTTCGAGGACTTCGACCAGGAAGCGGACGATCGACGATGGGGTGAAGAACTCGCCGCCCTGCTGGCCTTCGGTCAGGGCGAACTCGGCGAGGAAATACTCGTAGATGCGGCCGAAGGCGTCGTAGTCGACACCGACGGGAATCTCGGAGACCAGCTTGAGCAGTTCCTTGAGCAGCGTGCCGTTGAAAATCTCGTAGGTCTTGGGTAGGACTCCGGCCAACTGCGTGTTGTATTTCTCGATGTCGCGCATGGCGTCGTTGACGGCCTTGCCCACGGCGCGGCCCTCGGGCAGGGACAGGAGGTGATCGAAGCGGGCACCAGGGGTCAGGTAGAGGACGCCGTCGGCGTGGTAGGCGCCGGGATCGTCAACCTTCGAGCCTTGGCGGCCACCGGCAGCCTTCTTCTCCAGCTTGGCCCGTAAGGCGGCGAAGCGGGCCTCGGCGAAGCGCAGGAAGATCAGGCCCAGGACCGGCTGGGAGTATTGCTGGGCGGTCAGGCCCGAGTTGGCGCGAAGTTGGTCGGCCGCCGCCCACAGGCGCTTCTCAAGTGTGTCGCTCTGGTCGTCTTTCTTGGGCGCAGCAATCCACTTCATGGTCTTTGGCCTCTTCGAGAATTATTGCGTGGGAGTGAAAAACGGATCAACCCCTCAACGCCGGATCGGACTGCAGCGCGGTCACGCAGGACATGTTCACGATGTCGTCCACCGACGCGCCGCGGGACAGGTCGTTGACGGGTTTGTTGAAGCCCTGGAGGATGGGGCCGAGGGCTTCGGCGCCGGTCAGGCGCTGGACGAGCTTGTAGCCGATGTTGCCGGACTGAAGGTCGGGGAAGACCAGGACGTTGGCGCGGCCGGCGACCTGGGAGCCGGGGAATTTGCGCTGGCCGATCTCGGGGACGAGGGCGGCGTCGGCCTGCATCTCGCCGTCGATGGCCAGGTCGGGGGCCTTCTCCTTGGCGACGCGGACGGCCTCCTTCACGGCGTCGACGAGCTCGTGCTGGGTCGAGCCGTTGGTGGAGAAGGACAGGAAGGCGACGCGGGGGTCGATGCCGCACAGGACCTTGGCCATGCGCGCCGAGGCGATGCCGATGGAGGCCAGCTTCACGGGCGTGGGGTCGATGTTGATGGCGCAGTCGGCCATGATCAGGACGCCGTTGTCCCCTTGGGTCTTCTGCGGGAAGATCATGATGAAGAAGCTGGAGATGGCGCGCACGCCGGGCGCGGGCTTGATGATCTGGAGGGCGGGGCGCACGGTGTCGGCGGTGGCGTGGGCGGCGCCGGACAGGAAGCCGTCGACGCGGTCGTTGTGGAGCATCATGACGCCGAAGACCATGGGGTCGGCGACCTGCTCCTTGGCCTGCGCCTCGTCGATGCCCTTGTGCTTTCTCAGCTCGTAGTACTGGGCGACGTACTCGGCGAACTTGGCGTCCTTCGCGGGGTCGACGATCTCGAGACCGGCGATGTCGGCGCCGTGCTTGGCGGCCTCGGCCTTGGCCTTGGCCGGGTCGGCCAGCAGGATCGGCACGCACAGCCCTTCCTTCTTTAGGATGGCGGCGGCCAGGAGGGTGCGCTTCTCGTCGCCCTCGGGCAGGACGATGCGCTTCTTCAACGCGGCGGCCTTCCGGCGGATGTCGGCGACGATCGGCGAGAGCGGGGTCATGGTCGTGGAGGTCATGAGCCGAGGATAGCGAATTCTCGGAACTCTTGAAATGCCAAAATGGCATTTCAAGTTTGAGGTCGCAAACTGCGACCTCAAACGAGCCCGTGAAAACTTTGAGATCACAATCTGTGACCTCAAAATCAGGAACAATTCCCGGGGTCCGATCGTAGGGTGGGGGTGAAAATCACCCGGATCGCTCCCCTGATCCATCTCATCCGCGGCCAACGCGTCATGCTGGACCGGGATTTGGCTTCTCTCTACGGAATTCCAACCAGAATCTTAAATGAAGCCGTAAAGCGCCATCGGAATCGCTTCCCGGACGATTTCATGTTCAAGCTGACTCCCGCGGAAACACGTGATTTGCGGTCACAATTTGTGACCGCAAGACCGGAAATTTTGAGATCGCAATCTGCGATCTCAAAAAAGCTCAGTGGCGGACAGCGCTATTTGTCCAATGTCTTCACCGAGCAAGGCGTCGCCATGCTCTCCAGCATCCTCAACAGCGAGCGCGCCGTCGCGATCCACGACGTGCTGGCGGTCCTGCGGCGGCTGACGGAGGGCGGCTAGCGCCAGCGCGCGAAGGCGCGGCCGACGCGGCCGCCCGCGTGCCAGAGGCCCGCGTTCGGGCCCAGCGGGACGTAGGCCTGCGCGCCGCGGGGAGAGGCCGCGGCGGCGCGCGCGTAGGAGTCGGGGCGGGCCAGGCGGTCGCCGGTCGCGGCGGCGACGTCGACGAAGAGGCCGCCGGTCTGGGTCAGCGAGAAGGCCTTGACCGCCCGGCGCGCCAGCTCGCGCGGCAGAGTCCCCCAATCGCCGGGCGCGTTCATCAGCCGGCCCGGGATCATGTCCAGGCCCGCGACGTGGGCCTGGCCGACCAGCGCCACCGCCTTGCCGCCGTCCGCCAGCGCGCCGGTCAGGAACTCCGCCATCGTCCGGTTGCGGCGGGTCAGGAAGACCTCGGCGACCGCCTCGTTGAAGCCGGGGACGTAGCCGCGCTGGGCGCGGTTCATCAGCTCGGTCGCGTCGCCCGCGAAGTCGCGCTCTGGGCGGCCGGTGTTGGCGGCGGCCAAGGACGCCGCCTGCTCGGCCCAGGCCTCCAGCGGCAGGCCCAGCGCCACGACGCGCACGCCGTTGTCGCGCGCCGCCTTGAAGAGGTTCGCGAAGGCCGCGATCCGGCGCGGCGAGAAGTCCAGCGCCGAGAAGGGCACCGCGTTCGCGCGGCCCGACACGTAGGCGTCGACGGCCGCCTGCTCCGGGCGCTTCAGGCCCTCGACGCCGACCACCGTGACGCCCGCCGCGGCCAGGCGCGGCAGCTGGCGGGCCAAGGTCTCGACCGAGGTCAGGCTGCCGTGGTTCTCCCCCATCAGCAGGACGTCGTGGTCGGACAGGATCTTCTCGACGGGCACGTCCCAGGCGCGCGTCTCGGCCGCGATGCGCGCGGCGACGCGCGCCGACGA
>JAGWRY010000139.1 GCA_028869495.1 Elusimicrobiota bacterium
GCGGCGGCGCTGGTCGAGGCGGGAGACGCGCCGCGCCGCGAGTCGGCGTCGATCAAGCTGCGGGCCGCCGAGGCCGCCTACGAGGCGGCGGACCTCGCCGTGCGCCTGAGGGGGCCGCGCGGCTACGAGACCGCGGACTCCCAGCGCGCGCGCGGCGAGACGCCGGTGCCGGCCGAGCGGTGGCTCCGGGACGCGCGCGGCCTGCGCGCGATCGAAGGCTCCGAGGACGTCCTGCGCGCCTTCCTGGCGCGTCCGGCCTAGGCCGCGAGCTTCAGGAACGAGCGCGCGCGGCGGTAGCGCGGCTCGTCGCCGCGCAGGAGGTCGGGATCGATCCCGAGGCGACGGCAGGCGGCGAGCGTGAAGCGCTGGCCCCAGAGGACCTGCGCGAGCCAGTCCGCGGAGCGGACCTCGACCAGCGGGACGCCGATCTCGCGCAGGTAGGCGCGCGCGGCGCGCCAGCGGGGCTCCCCCGGGGCCGAGAAGGCGACGGCGAGGCTGCCGCGCCCGGCCGAGACGCAGGGACCGTGCAGGAACTCCTCCAGGCCGAAGGCGCGCGCGCGAAGCGACGCGGCCTCCATGACCTTGAGAGCCGTCTCGCGCGCGACCCACTCGCGCGGGCCGTCGCCGATCAGGAGCAGGTCGGTCGCGGCCGCGACGCGCGGGAAAGAGGGGCCGCCGCGCAGGGCGGCGGAGAGGCGCCGGAACGGGGCCAGCAGGGCCGGGCGCTCCGGCCAGCGCGCCAGCCAGGCCAGCGTCGTCGTGAAGGACTGCGTGTAGGCGCCGGTGTCCTCGAGCGGACCGGTCTGCAGGCGGCGCGGGGCGTCCCAGTCGGAGCCGCGCGCGGTCACGACGACGGTCTCGGCTCCGGCGCGGCGCGCGGCGCGCTCGGCCCGCACGGTGTAGGAGCGCCCGCCGCGGTGGGAGAGGAAGACGCCGAGGTCGCCGCGGCCGAGGCGGTACGGGCGGGCGACGAAGTCGTAGGCGTGGACCGCGCGCGCGTCGAGGCCGGCGCGGCTCCACTGCCAGGCGGCGAGCCGCGCCGCGTGGTGGTTCGTGCCGACGCCGACGAGGAAGACCTTGCGGCCGGCGGGGCGCTTCAGCCAGGACGGGGCGGGGGCGTCCAGGACCGCGCGGACCAGCGCGGGCTGGGCCCGGACGCTGCGCTCGAAGCGGGAGCTCATCGCAGCGACGGCGCGAAGCCGCGCGCCATCGCGAACTCGTACGGGATCTCGACGAAGCGGCCCTGGCGGCGCGCCGCGGCGCGGCGCACGACGTCCTTGCGCACCTTCTCGGCGGTCTCGGGCGGCAGCGACCGCAGCATCGCGCCGGTGCGGCCGGCGCCCTCGGTCAGGCGCGCCCAATACTCCTCGGGCGAGGAGAAGCGGAAGGTCCCGGACAGGCGCTCGGTGACGATCTCGGTCAGGCCCGCCTGCGCGAAGGCCTCCTCCAGGACGCCGTCGGGGCCGAACGCGTACAGGGTCGGCGCGCCGCGCGGGGCCTTGAGCTGCGGCGCGCGGGAGACGAGGGCGTCGAAGACGAGGGCGGTGAAGAGCATGCGCGAGCGGCGCCCCTGGACCAGGCAGGCGACCGGGGCGCCCGGGGCGGCGACGCGGCGCATCTCGGCCAGCGCCTGCGCGGGCTTGGCGAAGAGCATCAGGCCCAGCTGGCAGACGACCGCGTCGAAGGAGGCGTCGGGGAGGTCGAGCGCATGCGCGTCCATCTCGCGGCGCTCGATCGGCGCCGAGTCCTCCTCGGGCGCGCGCGTCGCGGCCTGCGCGACCATGCCCGGGGCCAGGTCGACGGCCAGCACGCTCCCGGACGGGCCCGCGCGCTTGGCGGCGGCGCGCGCCGCCAGCCCCGGCCCCGAGGCGACGTCGA
>JAGWRY010000140.1 GCA_028869495.1 Elusimicrobiota bacterium
GCGCGGCGCGCGCGTGCGCCTGTGCAAGGGCGCCTACAAGGAGCCCGCCGACGCCGCCTTCCCGGACAAGGCCGACGTCAACGCGAGCTACGACCGCTGCGCGGCCCTGCTCGCGAAGGCTCCGCTGCCCGCGTTCGCGACGCACGACGACGCGCGCATCGAGGCGGCGCTGAAGGCCTGCGACGCGGCCGGCCTGGTCAAGTCCGACTACGAGCTGCAGATGCTCTACGGCCTGCGCCCGAAGCGCTGGCGCGAGCTGCGCGCGGCCGGCCACACGGTGCGCGTCTACGTGCCCTACGGCACGCACTGGTTCCCGTACTTCTATCGCCGCCTGCGCGAGCGCAAGGAAAACCTGCTCTTCGTCGCGAGGAACTTCTTCGAATGAAAGCCCTGCTCAAGAAGGCCGCCGGCCCCGGCGCGGCCTTCGAGGCGACCGACGAGCCGCGCCTGAAGCCCGACGAGCTGCTGATCAAGGTGCACCGCGCCTCGATCTGCGGCTCGGATCTGCCGATCTACAACTGGTACTCGTGGGCCCCGGAGCGCTTCAAGCTGCCCAGCACCTTCGGCCACGAGTTCTGCGGCACCGTCGCCGAGGTCGGCGCGTCCGCGCGCGACTTCCGCAAGGGCGACTTCGTCTCCGTCGAGAGCCACATCTTCTGCGGCCTCTGCTACCAGTGCCAGAACGGCCAGCGCCACGTCTGCCGCGAGATGAAGATCATCGGCGTCGACGGCCCCGGCGGCTTCGGCGAGTACGCGGCCGTGCCCGCGCGCTGCGCGTGGAAGCACTCCGACGACACGCTGAAGGACCTCGGCTCCCTGTTCGAGCCGTTCGGCAACGCCGTCTACTCGGTCCTCGTCGAGCCCGTCGCCGCGCGCTCGGTGCTGGTCAGCGGCTGCGGGCCGCAGGGCCTGTTCTCGATCGCCGTCGCGAAGGCCTCCGGCGCCGAGCGCATCGTCGCCGTCGAGGGCTCGAAGTACCGCGCCGAGCTCGCGCGGCGCATGGGCGCCTCCGTCGTCGTCGCGCCCGGCGAGGACCCGGTCAAGGCGGGCAAGGTCAAGGACGGCTTCGACGTCGTCTGCGAGATGTCGGGCGCCCCGGCCGCGATCGCGGCCGCCTTCAAGGCCGTGCGCAGCGGCGGGCGCATCACCGCCTTCGGCATCCCGCCCAAGAAGATCGAGCTGGACTGGGCCAACGACCTGATCTTCAAGGGCGTGCGCGTGCACGGCATCGTCGGCCGCGAGATCTTCGAGACCTGGTACAAGGCCGATCGATTGCTCCGTTCCGGGGCGATCGACCTCAAGCCCGTCGTCACGCACACCTTCCCGCTGAAGGACTACGAGGCCGGCTTCGCCGCGATGACCTCTCCCGACAAGTCCTGCGGGAAGGTCGTCTTCGTTCCCTAGTCTTTTTCCCCGGCGCTTTTTCCGCGGCCGTCCCGCGCCCTCTTTCTTCCCGCGCCGCGACTGTCTAAAATAGTAGACAGAGATGTGCTAGGATGCCGGAAGGCCGGCGCCGCCGGCCGGGAGGCGTCATGATCTACCAACGGGGCCATCTGGCCCGTCCGCTCGACGCGGCGCTGGGAACCGCGAGCCGTCTGTCCGTCCTGCGCGCCCTGCTCGACGCCGGCGAGGAGGGGCGCGGCGGCCGCGAGACCGCGCGCCGGGCCGGGATCAACCACCAGTCGGCGGCGCTCGCGCTGAAGGCCCTCGCGGGGCTCGGCGTCGTCGAGCGCCGCGCCTGGGGGAGCAAGGTGCGCTGGCGCCTGGACCGGCGGCGCTGGCTGGTCGCCGAGGTCCTCGCGCCCCTGCTCGAGCGCGAGGCCTCCCACGCCGCGCGGGCCGC
>JAGWRY010000141.1 GCA_028869495.1 Elusimicrobiota bacterium
CATCTTTAAGGGAGAGGTCCAACTATGATGTTCGAAGGCTCTTGGGTCGCGCTCATCACCCCTTTCGATTCCGAAGGCCGCATCGACGAGGACGCATTCCGCG
The DNA here is from genome assembly GCA_028869495.1 of Elusimicrobiota bacterium. Classification (GTDB taxonomy): domain Bacteria; phylum Elusimicrobiota; class Elusimicrobia; order UBA1565; family UBA9628; genus GWA2-66-18. The sequence continues at coordinate 104 of JAGWRY010000141.1, forward strand.
CGCTCATACGCCGCCAGATCAAGGCGGGAACGACCGGGCTCGTGCCCTGCGGCTCCACGGGAGAAGCCGCGACCTTGAGCCATGAGGAGTATCGGCGGGCGATCGAGATCACCCTCGAGGAGTCCCGCGGCGACGTGCCCGTGATGGCGGGGATCGGGACCAACGCGACGTGGAAGGCCGTCGAGCTCGCGCGCGAGGCGGAGAGCCTGGGCGCGGACGCGCTGCTTGTGCTGGCGCCGTACTACAACAAGCCCACGCAGGAAGGGCTCTACCAGCACTTCCGCATGGTCGCGCATGAGACGCGCCTGCCGATCATGCTCTACAACATCCCGGGCCGGACGGCCGTCAACGCGGCGCCGGCGACGATCGCGCGCGTCGCGAGGGACTGCCCCAACGTGGCCGCGGTCAAGGACGCGGCCGGAAGCCTGGATCAGACGTCGGAGACGCTGGCGCTGTGCGGGCCGAGGTTCGCGGTGATGTCGGGCGACGACAGCCTGACGATCCCGATGATGTCCGTCGGCGCCCGCGGCGTGGTCTCCGTCGTCGCCAACGTCGCGCCCAAGGAGACGCGCGCGCTGGTCGACGCGTTCAAGAAGGGCGACGCGAGGAAGGCCGCGGCGCTCCACCTGAAGCTGTTCCCCCTGGTGAAGGCGCTGTTCGTCGAGACGAACCCGATCCCGGTCAAGGCCGCGCTCGGGCTGATGGGGCTGTGCCGGCCCGAGCCGCGCCTGCCGCTGACGCCGCTCTCGGACGCCGCGCGGCCGGCGCTCAAGAAGGCGCTGAAGGATTTCGGGCTGATCTGACGTCGGCCCCGGCTTCGGCTAGATCTCGCGCCCGATGCTCTTGCGCAGGGGCCTGTTGGCGGCGAAGAAGATCAGTCCGGAACCGACGCCGAGGGCGGTCAGCAGCGTGAAGAAGGCTTCTTTCGTCATCACGTTGTAGTAGCCGCCGATGAAGCCGGCCAGGTAGTTGCCGAAGAAGCTGGACAGGAACCACATGCCCATCAGCATCGAGACCATGCGCGCGGGCGAGATCTTGGTCACCAGCGACAGGCCGATCGGCGACAGGTAGAGCTCTCCCATCGTCAGCAGGAACACCGTCGAGATCAGCCAGAACGGGCTGCCCTTCTGATCGGGAGCGACGACGCGCGCGGCGGCGACCATGATCAGGAAGGACACCCCCAGCAGGACGCAGCCGATGCCCATCTTCGTGACGCTCGACGGCTCCCGGCCGCGCCGGCTCTGCCAGGCCCAGAAGCGGTCGAGCACCGGGGCGAACAGGCAGATGAAGATCGGGTTGTACATCTGGAACCACGAGGACGGCATGTGCAGGCCCAGCAGGACCCAGCGCGTGTTCTGGTCGGCCCAGAGCTGCATCGTGTTGCCCTGCTGCTCGTAGACGGCCCAGAAGACGACGTTGATCGCGCACAGGAAGACCAGCGCCCAGATCCCCTTCCACTCGGCGGACGTCAGCGGCTTCTTCTGCTCCTCTTCGACCGAGACGTGCTCGGCGGCGGCCTTCTGCGTCAGCTCGTCGGGCGGCAGCAGGTGGCGGCCGAAATGGTAGATGGCGAGGCCCGCCAGCATGCCGACGCCGGCCGCGCCGAAGCCCCAGTGCCAGCCGACGAGCTGGCCGAGCGTGCCGCAGACGAGCGGCGAGAAGATCGCCCCCAGGTTGATGCCCATGTAGAAGATCGTGAACGCGGAGTCGCGGCGGTGGTCTCCCTCCGGGTAGAGCAGGCCGACCTGCGTCGAGATGTTCGGCTTGAAGCAGCCGTTGCCGACGATCAGGAACAGGAGGGCCGGGAAGAACAGGCTGGGAACCGCCATCAGGAAGTGGCCGATCGCCATCAAGACGCCCCCGACGTAGACCGTCTTGCGCTGGCCGAACAGGCGGTCGGCCAGGATGCCGCCGAAGAACGGCGTGAAGTACACGAACGCCGTGTAGAGGCCGTAGATCTGCGAGGACATCGCTTGGTTCGACATCGGGATGTCGACGTGGCGGAAGAACCACGCGAGGAGCGCGTACATCGTGCCGTAGCCGACCACGTGCATCGCGCCCTGGCCGGCCACGTGCGCCCCGTGGCTGGTCACGTTCGCCCAGTCGCCCTGCGCGCCGGGCAGGAGGTAGTGGAGCATGTAGAGGACCAGGAGGGTCCGCATCCCGTAGTACGAGAAGCGCTCCCACATCTCGGTGAAGAAGAGGATGTAGAGGCCCTTCGGGTGCCCGAACCACTCGCCCTGCGGGGGCGGGCCGGCCGGCGCGAACGCGTCCATGTTCTTCATCGAGCTCATCGTTCCTCCCGTGCGACGATCCAGCGCGCCGCCGCGGACAGGTCGCGGCAGGTCTTGTCGGGCCGGGCCGCGTGCTTGCCGTCGCGCCCGCCCTTGCCCGTGCGCACGAGGACGGCGCCGCAGCCCGCGTTGCGCGCGGTCTGCACGTCCGTCGTCGTGTCGCCGACGAAATAGGACTTCTTCAGGTCCAGCCGGAAGCGGCGCGCGGCCGCCTTCAGCATCCCGACGCCCGGCTTGCGCCACGGATGGCGTTCGTCCGGGTGATGCGGCGAGAAATAGAGCGCGTCCCACCTGGCGCCTGAGCGCGCGAGGCGCTTCTTGAGCTCGCGATGGATCGCGCGCAGGCGCGTCAGGCTGAAGTAGCCGCGCGCGACGCCGGACTGGTTCGTCGCGACGATCACCTTGAAGCCGGCCCGGCGCAGGGACTTCAGCGCCGCCGGAACGCCGGGCAGGACCTCGAGCTGGGAGAGCTCGCGCAGGTAGTCGACCTCGCGCACGAGCACGCCGTCGCGGTCCAGGAAGACGGCCCGTCGTCGTGGCTTGGGGGCGGGCACGGCCCGGATTCTAGCTTTTTTCCGGCGTTTTCGACGGAGGGAGGCTCCTTCGTTGCGAAAATGAAATCGGGCGGGCGCTCTCGCCCGGGCCGCTATGACGATCTTTCTTCCGGCTATGGCCGGCGCCGCCTGCGCGGCCGCGATGATGGCGGCCAGCGGGGTCGCCGTGCGCCACGCGGCCGCGCTCAGCAAGCGCCTGACGGCGCCGCCGTTCCTGATCGGGATCACCTTGGTCGCCCTCGGCACCGACATGCCGGAGCTGGTCAACTCGATCGTCTCCTGCCGCCTCGGCCACGGGAACATCAACGTCGGCGACTCGATCGGCTCGGTCTTCGCGCAGGGGACGCTGGTGCTGGGTCTTCTGCCTTTCGTCGCGCGCGCCGCGCCGCCGGTCCGGCGCCGCGAGGTGCTCCTCACCTCCGGCCTGACGCTGGCCGCCCTGCTCCTGGGCGTCGTCCTGGTCCGCGACGGGACGCTGTCGCGCCTCGACGGCCTCCTGCTGAGCCTGGTCTGGGTCGCGGCGACCGGGACGGCCTGGCGCTTCGGCGGCGCTCCGGGCGAGCCTCCGCCGCGCGCCGGCGGCGCGTCCGGGTCCGCCTTCGGGCACGCCGCCAAGCTCTTCGGAGCCCTCGCCGTCGTCGCCGCCGCGGCCGCAGGACTCGTGCACGCGGTCGCGGCGGCCTCCGCGGCCCTCGCGGTCCCCGAGTACGTGGTCGGCTTCTTCGGGGCCGCGCTGGGGACCTCTCTGCCGGAGCTCGTCGTGGACCTGACCGCGATGCGCCGCGGGCAGAAGGAGATCGCCCTCGGCGGAGTGCTCGGCGCCTGCCTGATCGACGCGACGCTGTCCCTCGGGATCGGACCGGCTCTCTTCCCGACCCCGATCGACGCCGAACTCGCCCTGCGCGGCGCGGCGGTCGCCTTCGTCGCGATGGCCTCGGCCCTGATGCTCGGCTCGCGCGTCAAGCACGACCGCTGGAGCGGCGCGGCCTTGATCGCCCTCTACGTCTGCGGCTACTTCCTGCTGATCCCCCGCCCGTAGCGGCGCTTGACGGCTTTCTCGGCCTCGACCGCCAGGAAGACGACGCAGGACAGCGCGAGCGCCGCGGCCGCCTCGCCGGGACTCAGCGCGCGCGTGCGCAGGACCGCCTGAAGCGGCGGCGCGTAGACCGCCGCCGCCTGCAGGGCGAGCATCCCGGCCACGGCCGCCAAGAGGGGCTTGTTCGACAGGAGCCCCTGCGAGAACAGCGACTCCGTCTCGGAGCGGATCGCGAGCACGTGCCCGAGCTGGGACAGCGCGACGACGGTGAAGAGCATCGTGCGCCAATGCGCGCTTCCGGCGCCGACCAGGGACGCCTGCGCGCCCAGGACCAGCGCCGTCATCAGCAGGCCGACCCAAACCGCGTGGACCCCGAGCCCGCGCGCGAACACGCTCTCGCCCGGCGGGCGCGGCCCCCGGCTCATCGCGTCGGCCTCCTCGGGCTCGGCGGCGAGCGCCAGGCCCGGCAGGCCGTCGGTCAGCAGGTTCACCCACAGGATCTGCGCCGGGAGGAGCGGGATCGGCAGGCCGAGCAGCGGCGCCAGCGCGACGATCAGCACCTCGGCCGAGTTCGTCGTCAGTTGGTACTTCACGAAGCGGCGGATGTTGTCGTAGAGGCGGCGCCCCTCGCGCACCGCGCCGACGATCGTCGCGAAGTCGTCGTCGAGCAGGACCATCGCCGCGGCCTCGCGGGCCGCGGCGGTCCCGCCCTTTCCCATCGCGACGCCGATCTCGGCGCGGCGCAGGGCGGGGGCGTCGTTGACGCCGTCGCCGGTCATCGCGACGATCTCGCCGTCCTCCTGCAGGGCGGTCACGATCTTGAGCTTCTGCTCGGGGGCGACGCGCGCGTAGACGCGGACCTTCCGAGCGCGCCGGCGCAGGTCCTCCAGCGGCGTCTCGGCGAGCTCCGCGCCGGTCATCACCGCGCCGCCGTCCTCGAGGATCCCGAGGCGCCGCGCGACCGCGGCCGCCGTCAGCGGATGATCGCCGGTGATCATCACCGTGCGCACACCGGCCGCGCGGCAGAGAGCGACCGCCTCCTTCGCGCGCGGACGCGGCGGGTCGAGCAGGCCGGCCAGGCCGAGGAAGGTCAGGCCGCTCTCGACCTCCGCCGCCGCAGGGTCCGTCGGCGGGGACTCCCACTCGCGAGAGGCCAGGGCCAGCACGCGCAGGCCGTCGCCGGCGAGGCGGTCGGCCTCGCGCCGGAGCGCCTCGCGGTCGAACGGCGCGGGCCCGGCCGTCGAGACGCAGGCGGCCAGCACCGCCTCGGCGGCACCCTTCGTGAACGAGACCCCGCTTCCGTCCGCGCGCCGGTGCACGGTCGTCATCAGCCGCCGATCCGCGTCGAACGGCAGTTCGGCGACGCGCGGCAGTTCCGCGGCCAGCGCGTCCGGATCCGCGCCCGCTCCGAGCGCCGCGGCGAGGAGCGCGGTCTCGGTCGGATCGCCGACGAAGTCGCCGGAGATCCCGCGCTTGGCGTCGCCGCAGAGGGCCAGCGCGCGGGTCAGCGCGGAGCCGCCGTCCGCTCTCAAGACCTCGACGCGCATCCGGTTCTGCGTCAGCGTCCCGGTCTTGTCCGAGCAGATGCAGGTGACCGAGCCCAGCGTCTCGACGGCCGGCAGGCGGCGCACGAGCGCGCGGCGGCGGGCCATCTTCAGCGCGCCCAGCGCCAGCGAGATCGTGACGACCGCGGGCAGGGCCTCGGGGACGGCCGCGACGGCCAGGCTGATCGCGGTCAGCAGGACCTCGAGCGGCGCCTCGCCGCGCAGGAGACCGGCCGCGAAGACCAGCGCGCAGACGCCGAGCACGACGACGGCCAGGCTCCGCCCGAAGGCGGCCAAGCGGCGCTGGAGGGGCGTCTGCGTCTCCTCGGTCCGTTCGAGCAGGCGCGCGACGCGCCCGAACTCTGTGTCCATGCCCGCCGCCGCGACGACGCCGAGCCCGCGTCCCGCCGTCGCGACGGTCCCCGCATAGGCCATGTTGCGGCGGTCTCCGAGCGCGGCGGCCTCCTCGGGCTCGGCCGCGGCCGATTTCTCGACCGGGACCGACTCGCCCGTCAGAGCCGACTCGTCGACGGCCAGCCGCGCGGACTCGAGCAGGCGCAGGTCGGCCGGGACGACCGCCCCCGCCTCCAGGAGCACGACGTCGCCGACCGCCAACTCCGCGGCCGGCACGACGCGGTCGACGCCGCCGCGCCTCACGACCGCCTCCGGAGCGGCCATCGCCTTCAGCGCCGCGATCGCGTTCTCGGCGCGGCGCTCCTGGACGAAGCCGATCAGGGCGTTGAGCGTCAGGATCGCCGCGATCGCGGCCGCGTCGTGGATCTCGCCGATCGCGGCCGCCGTCGCCGCCGCCGCCAGCAGGAGCAGGACCATGACGTCGGCGAACTGCGCGAGCAGGGTCGCCCCCGGCCCGCGGCGCCTGCTCTCCTTCAGCGCGTTCGGGCCGTCGAGAGCCAGGCGCCGGGCGGCCTCCTCGGGACTCAGGCCCGCGCGGCCGGTCCCCAAGGCGGCCAGAGCCTCCTCGGCCGACGTCCGATGCCACGGGACTCGGAGCGTCCGCATCTCCATGAATTTAGCAACGTTCAAGCCAACGGAGTCCTTCTCCGCGGGCGCCCAAGAGAGGTAGAATCGCCGCGTGAAGGAACTGAAGAGGCGCGCGTCGCTGGCCGTCGTGTCGGCGATGTTCTCGTTCGCCTCGGCGCTGCGCCGCAAAGAGGAGGCCGACCCGATGCAGTCCGAGAAGACCGCCGGCAGAATCTACGAGTTCGAGATGAAGACGATCGACGGCAAGCCGCAGAGCCTGTCCGTCTATAAGGGGAAGGTCCTGCTGATCGTCAACACGGCGTCGCTGTGCGGCTTCACCCCGCAGTACAAGGACCTGCAGTCGCTCTACGACGCGTATAAGGACAAGGGCTTTCGCATCGCCGCCTTCCCGGCCAACGAGTTCGGCGCGCAGGAGCCCGGCTCCGACGCCGAGATCAAGAAGTTCTGCCTGAGCAAGTACGCGGTCGGCTTCGATCTGTACTCGAAGATCGCCGTCAAGGGCGCCGCGATCCACCCGCTCTATCAGTATCTGACGAAGGAGTCGGGATTCCCCGGCGACATCCCGTGGAACTTCGCCAAGTTCCTCGTCGACAAGTCCGGCAAGGTCGTCGCGCGCTTCGGCCCCGAGGACGACCCGATGGGCAAGACGGTCGCCGCGGCGGTCGAAAAGGCGCTGGCCGCCTAGGCCGCTCAGCGCGGACGGCTGGAGACGAGCCGGACCTTCAGCCCGCCGTTGAGCGTCGGCAGGCCCGCGTCGAAGTCCAGGCCCGTCGCGCGCGCCAGCGCCGGAGAGGCCGACAGCATCGTGACGGTCCAGTCCGCCCCGAGGCCGCGCGCGACGTCTCCGAGGCGCGCGAAAAGGCCGCGCAGATCCTTGCCCTCGCTGACGCGCACCCCGTAGGGCGGGTTCGTCACCAGCCAGCCGGGGCCGGGAGGCGCCGCGGCGTCCGACAGCGCGCGCCGGGAGAACTCGATGCGCTCCGCGACCCCCGCGCGCTCGGCGTTGGCGCGCGCGGCCGCGACCGCGCCTTCGTCGCGGTCGGAGGCCAGGATCCGCGGGAACGGCGCGGCGCGGGC
>JAGWRY010000142.1 GCA_028869495.1 Elusimicrobiota bacterium
CTGCGCGCCGCGGCGGCCGCGATGCGCAACTTCCTGCGCGGAGACGCGGAGTTCCGCCCGTTCCTGTCCGCGCGGCGCGGGACGCTGATCGCGGCCGCGGTCCTGCTGGTCGTGCAGGTCGCCTTCTCCCTCGTCGCGTCGAACCTGCTCGGCGGCTTCCTCGACGCGGCGGCCGCGCACGCGGCCCTGGCGGCGCTCTGGCCGCCGGCCCTCGGCGTCGCCGCGGCCTTCGCGGTCGTGATGTTCGCCCAGCGCCAGTCGTCGTGGGTGATCGGGCGCCTGCACGCGCAGACTCTCGGCGACGCGCGGCGGGCGCTGATGGCGCGCCTGCACGCCAAGCCCCTGTCCTTCCACCTGGCCAACGAGTCCGGGACGCTCGCCAGCCGCCTCAACGAGGACGCGGAGTCCCTCGTCGAGAAGAACGTCGACATCCGCGTGCCGATCCTCAGCGACGTCCTGACCCTCGTCGCCAGCACCGCGCTCCTCCTGCACTCGAACCTGCTGGTCGGCGCGCTGGTCCTGACGATGATCCCGGGGCTCGGGATCCTCTCGGGCGTCTTCGGCCAGAAGGCCGAGTCCCTCTACAAGGACTTCAGCGTCCGCCGCGCCGAGCTCGGCCGCCAAGGCCAGGAGACCCTCGAGCAGATCCAGACGATCAAGACCTTCGCCCGCGAGGATTCCGAGGTCGAGCGCTACCGCGGCAAGGCGCAGGCCCTCGTCGACTCCGGCGAGGACGGGGCGCGCATCAGCGCGACCTCGCACATGCTGTCGAGCTCGCTGACCGACCTCTTCACGCGCCACCTGATCTACGTCGCGGGCGCGTGGGCCGTCGCGCTGGCGCTGGGCCTGACCGTCGGGCAGATCGCGGTGATGACCTTCTACGCGGGCTTCGTGAAGGCCGGCTTCGACGGCCTGACCGACAAGTGGATGACCTACAAGCAGGACCACGGGATGACGCAGGTCGTGCGCGGCTGGCTCGGCGAGTCGCCGTCCGTCGATCCGGAGGGGGCGCGCCCGCTGCCGCCGGGCGGCGGCGAGGTCGTCTTCTCGGACGTCGCGTTCGGCTACCGCGACGGCGAGCCCTTGATCCGCGGGCTGAACCTGCGCGTCGCGCCCGGGCAGACCGTCGCGTTCGTCGGCGCGTCGGGCTCCGGAAAGAGCACCGCGCTCAAGCTCCTGCAGGGCCTGTGGCGCCCTTCGTCCGGCCGCGTGCTGATCGACGGGATGGACGAGCGCGAGGCCACGCGCGGAAGCCTCGCCGCCGCGATCGCGAAGGTCCCTCAGGAGACCCGTCTCTTCGACGCGTCGATCCGCTACAACATGACCTACGGCTCCCCGGGCGCGACGGAGGAGGACCTGCAGAAGGCGATCTGGGCCGCGCGCGCCGACTTCGTCTACGACCGCGAGCAGTTCCCCGAGGGGCTCGACACGCCGGTCGGCGAGGGGGGCGCCAAGCTCTCCGGCGGCCAGCGCCAGCGCGTCGCGATCGTGCGCGCGCTCCTCAAGAAGCCCCGCCTCCTCCTGCTCGACGAGGCGACCTCCGCGCTCGACAAGAAGACCGAGCGCGAGATCCAGGAGACCCTCGACGGGCTGGCCTCCGGCGCCTCCGGCGAGAAGCCGACGACGATCGTCGTCGCCCACAACCTGACGACGGTGATGGGCGCCGACAAGATCGTCGTCTTCGACCAGGGCCGCGTCGTCGAGGAGGGCACCCACGCCGAGCTGCTCGCGCGCGGCGGGGTCTACGCCCGACTCTGGCGCGCGAGCCTCGGCGCCTCCCGCTAGCCGCTCCCGCTCCCCGTTCGCGGACGCCCCCGGGCTGGCGGGGCCGGAGGGAATCGGCTACAATTCGTCCGGGGCCCGTAGTTCAACGGATAGAGCACTTGGCTTCGAACCAAGAGATCCGGGTTCGATTCCTGGCGGGCCCACCAGTTCTCCCCGCGCGCCCTCGGTGAAATATTCCCGTAACGCTTCCCTGATAACATCCCGGGGCATGCTGCTCTTGGGCGCCGCGGCGGCGTTCGCCCCTCCCGCCGCGGCCGCCGTCCGCAGGAAGGCCCCGGTCGCCGTCTCGACGGCGTCCCCGGCCGCGCTCGGCCGGGAGGCCCTCGGCATCCTCGCCGCCTCCGCCGCGAACGGCGATCCCGAGGTCCGCGCCGTCGCCGCGAAGTCGTGGGGGGAGCTCGGCAACCGCGCGGCGATCCCGCCCCTGAAGCGCGCCCTGCGCGACCCGAACCCGGACGTGCGCATCGCGGCCGCCGCCAGCCTGCAGAGCCTCGGCGACGTCGAGGGCCTGCTCGCGCTGATGGACGAGATCAAGCCGCCGAAGTCCGAGGCCGTCACCACGCCGGTCGCCGCGCTCCGCGGCATGGCCCGCGACGCGGCGCGCGCCCGCGCCGCCCTCCAGCTGGGTCTCAGCGGCGGTTCCTCCGCCGTCGACGCCCTGGACGCGGCCCTCGGCGACCCGTCCGGCCAGGTGCGCGACGCGGCCGCGATCGCGCTCGCGCGGCTCGGCAAGGCCGACGCCTCCCAGTTCGTCGCCGCGATGAAGGACCCCGACGAGGGCATGCGCGCGTCCGCCGCCCGCTCGCTCGGCCTCATCGGGCGAGAGGGGGAGGACGAGCTCGAGAAGGCCGCCGCCTCCGACGCCTCGGCCACCGTGCGCGCCGCGGCCGCGGAGGCCCTGGGAGCCTTCTCGGACCCCTCCTCGCTCGACGTCCTGACCAAGGCCCTCGGCGACAAGAGCGGGCGCGTCCAGCTGGCCGCCGCGCGCGCCCTCGCGCGCCGGGACGTCCCGCCCTCGACCGCGGCGCTCCAGAAGCTCCTCGCCGACTCCCCGCCGGCGCCGATCGCGCTGACCGCCGAGGCCGCCCTCGCCGCGCGCGGGGTCGCCGTCGACCTCTCGCTCCCCGAGCTGACGCTCGGGCTCAAGGACCCGGACCTCAAGATCCTCGCCGTCGAGACCCTGGCCGCCGCGCCCGGCGGGAAGGCCGAGGACCTGCTCGCGCGAACGATGCGCGGCGATCCCGACGCGCGCGTGCGCGCGCTGGCCGCGGCCGCGCTCGTGCGCCGCCTGTCGAAGAAGGAGGCGCCGTGAGGCGCCTTCTCGCCGCGCTCCTCCTGCCGCTGCTCGCGGCGCCGGCCTTCGCGATCCGCCCGAGCGCGTCCGCGAGCGCGAACGCCAAGCGCTTCGGCCTCGATCGGTTCAGCGCGCCCGTTTTCAAGGCGCCGTCGGCCGCCGCCCTGCGCGCCTTCACCTCCTTCAACGCGGCCGCGGGGGGGCGCTGGCGCCTGCGCGTGAACTCGCGCACCGGCTACCCGAGCTCGATCGCCGGCGGCTCGGACGTCCCGCGCCCGGGCCGCCCCGAGGACGCCGGGCGGGAGTTCCTGGCCGCGCACCAGGACATGCTCGGCGTCGACCCGGCGGCGCTGACCGTCCGGCGCGTGAACCAGGGCCGCGGCCTGCGCCACGTCCTCTACCGGCAGACCTACCGCGGACTGCCGGTCGAGTTCGCCTCGGTCAAGGTCCACATGGACGACCAGGGAGCGGTCGTCGGCGTCGACTCGACCTTCGAGCCCTCGCTGAACGTGCCGACGACGCCGTCCGTCTCCGCGTCCGCCGCCGCGGCCGACGCCGAGGCCGACGCGGGCGCCGGCGCCGTCCTGCAGGGGGCGCCGACGCTCGTGATCCTGCCCGTCCGCGAGACGGGCCAGGACCGCCTCGCCTGGAAGATGCGCATCGACGGCGCCCCCGGCGGGTCCTGGCGCTACTACGTGGACGCGCAGAACGGCCAGATCCTGTTCCGCTACGGGATCGAGGAGTTCGCGCTCTGCGTGACCTCGGGCGTCGTCAGCGGCCAGGTCTACGACGTGGACCCGAGCTCGACGCCCGGCCCGGTCGTGCGCCCGTTCAACGACGAGTACGTCTACATCGGCGACGGCAGCACCCGCGTCGAGACCGCCCACGACGCGACCTACGGCGACGGCTTCTTCTGCGCGGGCCTGCAGGGGAAGGTCGAGATGTCCCTGCAGGGCCCCTGGGTGAACGTCGCGGAGTTCCGCGGTCCCAGCGCCCACTACGACAACGGCGCCGGCGTCTGGACCACCGTCGCGACCCCGGTCTCCTCCCCGCACCCGTATCCGAACTCCTCGGTGCTCGTCTCGACGATCGACCTGACGGCCGCCGCGCCCAACGCCGTCGAGTTCCTGCCGGTCTTCACGAGCTTCAGCGTCGGCGGCTTCACCGGCGGCAGCGGCGAGGGCGGGAGCATCACCGACGACGACCAGCTCTTCGTCTACAACAGCTACGGCGAGCCGGTCGCCAGCTATATCGGCGCCCGCGGCGCGTTCAACGCCGCCGCGGTCCACGGCCAGCGGATGAACCTCGAGCTGAGGAGCAACGCCTCCGGCCAGCACACGGGCTACGACATCGCGGTCTCGAGCTACCTGAGCGTGACGAGCCCGTTCACCTGGGGCGCCGCCGGCTCGAGCCACACCTGGACGACGGCCGACACCTCCCTGAAGCTGCACGGCGAGATGGACCTGTTCTACCACCTCAACGAGATGCACGACTACTTCATGTCCGACGTGGACAAGTCGAGCGCCGCGCCGATCGTCTCGCCCGTCGTCGCGATGGCCCACGTCGGCCCCGACCTGCTGAACGCGTTCTACGATCCCGACGAGGACGACCTCTACTTCGGCGACGAAAGCAACAGCGCTCCGTCCGACCTCTTCATGGAGGACGCCACCGTCCCGCACCACGAGTACGTCCACTACGTCGTCGAGAAGATCTGGTCGATCCAGAACTTCGGTCAGGCCGGCGCGATCTCGGAGGCGAACGCCGACTACTTCGCGGCGAGCTCGCTGGACGACCCGGCGATCGGCCAATACGTGAACGTCTCGCTCGGCAACTCCGGCCCCCTGCGCCAGCTCGACTGCCAGAGCGCCACGAGCAGCTGCAACTGCCCCTCCGTCGGTCCGCACCCGTGCTACTACAAGCTCGGCACGACGGCCACGCCGTGGACCGGCGAGATCCACAGCGACAGCCCGTTCGTCTCGCAGACTCTCTGGGACATCCGGCGCTACGCGATCGCCAACAGCGACTACAGCATCGGCCGCTCCTGCGCGGACGGCCTCGAGTTCCAGTCCCTGCTCTTCTTCCCGGAGAGCTTCGGCGAGCTCTACGACGCGATGCTGAAGGTCGCGCAGAACGGGTCGGTCGCGGCCTGCGGCTCGGTCCCCGGGATCGCCGCGGAAGTGACGACGGCCTTCGGCGACCGCGGCCTGATCGCGTCCGCGGGCACCGGCGACGCGTACGAGCCCAACGGCGGCTTCGAGACCGCCGTCGACATCAGCACGCTCGGCCCCGTCTCGGCGACGATCTACCCGGCCGCCGACCAGGACTTCTGGTCGTTCGGCGCCGGGCCCGGCCTCGTCCAGGTCGCGATGCAGCTGCCCTCGATCGGCGGCGGCCTCTACAAGGCGTACCAGCTCCAGCTCTTCGACAGCTCGCGGCACGAGGTCGCGTCCGCGGAGCCGCCCTACGACGGCTACGGCACGCTCGACGGCTACTGCGACATGACCAGCGCGAGCAATCCCAACGGCTGCACGACGACCGCCTCGAAGGTGACCCTCAGCTACAACAACCCGTCGGGCGGCCTCCTGTACGTCGAGGTCGCCGGCGGCACGTACGGCTACGGCGGCTCCAACAGCGACGTGAACTCGACGATCCCCTACGTGCTGAGCGTGTCGTACCCGGCGGCGTCGGCCCTCTCCGGACAGATCGTCTCGGCCGGCCTCGACAAGGACGTCATCGGCTTCACCGTGAACGTCTCCAGCTTCGTCAGCAACCAGGACTGGCGCTTCGACCACGCCCAGCTCCGCGACGAGAGCCAGACGCCGATGCCCGGCACCGACACGCGCTCCTCGGGCTACCTGCTCTTCCTCTCGTCGGCCAACGCCGGCGGCAAGATCACCGGCCAGGTCCAGCTCGCGCCCGGCTTCTCGTCGCGCTACCCGGGCGCCGGGACCGTCTATCTCGAGGTCTTCGGCTACGACGTGCTGGGCAGCACCGTCTCGCTGGGCCTCTCCAACGCGATCAACCTGACCGCCGCCTCCCCGGAGCTGACCGCGTACAACAACCTGTTCGACCCGATCAAGGGCCAGCACGCGATCGTCAAGTACGCGACGGACGCGCCCGGGCACCTGACGATGACGCTCTACACGGTGACCGGCCGCCGCGTGAAGACCCTCTACGACGGCGAGGTGCCGGCCGGCAAGGGCTCCGTCGACTGGGACGGGAAGAACCTCTCCGGCACCGTCGTGGCCAGCGGCGTCTACGTCGTCCGGGCGGACGGTCCCGGCCTGAAGACGACGACGAAGATCGTCGTCGTCAAATGACATGCAGAGAGCCCTGCTCGCCGCGCCGCTCGCGCTCCTTCTGGCCGCCCCCGCCGGGGCGTCCACGAACCCGGGCGTGACCGCGGCCCCGGTCCTACAGGTCCCGCTCGGCGCGCGCGCCCTCGGCATGGGCGGCGCCTTCACCGCGGTCGCGACCGACGGCAGCGCCCTGCAGTACAACCCGGCGGGCCTCGCGCGCCTCAACGCGCAGGAGGCGGACTTCACCTACATCGCGGGCGCGGGCGACACGACCCTGCAGAACCTGACCTACGCGGGCCCGACCCCGCTGACCGGGATCTCCGGCAACGGCTACACCACGGGCGCCGCGAGCCTCCTGCTGTCGCAGAGCGGCACGGTCTCGATCAACACGCTGAACCCCGACGGCTCGCTCGCCGGCAGCCGCAGCGTCAGCGCCGGCTCCGACATGGTGCTGACCGCCGGCTACGCGGAGCGCGTCGGCATGACGCCGCTCGACCTCGAGGGCGGCTCGCACCGCATCGACCACTTCCTCGGCGTCTCCGGCGAGTACATCCGTTCGACGCTCGCGCAGACCTACCACGCGTCCGCCTACGCGGCCAACATCGGCTACCTCGCGCACATGCCCGACGACGGCTGGAGCGTCGGGCTGGCCGCGCTGAACCTCGGCGGCAAGCTCCGCTACGTCGACGTCGCCGACCCCCTGCCGGCGACCGTGCGCGGCGGCGTCTCGTGGGAGGGGGGCGTCCCCGCCGTCCACAATTTCACGCTGGCGGCCGACGGGGACTACGTGCTCGACGAGAAGGTCTGGCACGCGAACGTCGGCGCCGAATACTTCTGGCTGCGCCGCTACGGCGTGCGCGTCGGCTACCAGTTCAACCGCCCGGACCAGGGCGGCCTGACGATCGGCGCCGGCCTGCGCTGGCGCGGCCGCGTGCTCTTCGACTACGCGTACGACCTCGGGGACGTGCTCGGCAACGGCCAGCGCGTGACGCTCTCCTACCGCTTCGGCGGCGTGCCACCGTCGGAGCGCGAGCGCCAGCGCCAGCCGTTCATCGAGGCGATGCCGGAGCACGAGGACATCCCGAACCTCAACGAGCAGCAGCCGGACGTCCAGCCCTACCAGCGCCCGGCGCCGCTGCCGCGCGAGACGAAGGGCGTCCCGGGCTGGATCTACTGACGCGGCGCCGCGAGCGCGGCCGCCCGGCCCGCGCTCAGGCGGCCTTCTCCTCCGCGCGCTTGCGCAGGGAGGCGTTCAGGACCTTCTTGCGCAGGCGCAGGCTCTGCGGGGTCGCCTCGACGAGCTCGTCGTCGGCGATGAACTCGAGCGCCTGCTCGAGGCTCAGGATGCGCGGCGGCTCCAGCTGGATCGCCTCGTCGGAGGCCTTCGAGCGCATGTTCGTCAGCGCCTTGGCCTTGCACGGGTTGACGATCATGTCCGACTGGCGCGAGTTCGTGCCGACGATCATCCCCTCGTAGACCTCGACGCCGGGGCCGAGGAAGAACGCCGAGCGCTCCTGCAGGTTGGCCAGCGCGTAGCCCGTCGTCGTGCCCGCCTCCTTGCAGATCAGCACGCCGTTCGGGCGCGGCGCCGGGTCGTCGCCCTTGGGCCCGTAGCCGTGAAAGCTGTGGTGCATCATCCCCTGGCCCTTCGTCAGCGCCATCAGTTCCGACTTGAAGCCCATGAGCCCCCGCGACGGGATCTCGTACTCGAGGCGCACGCGGGTGTTGCCCTCGGGGGCCATGTTCAGCATCCGGCCCATGCGGCGGCCGAGCGACTCGATCAGCGCGCCCTGATAGTCGGCGGGCGCGTCGACGACGAGGTTCTCCATCGGCTCGCAGAGCTTGCCGCCGACCTCGCGGAAGATCACCTGCGGGCGCGAGACGGCCAGCTCGAAGCCCTCGCGCCGCATCGTCTCGATGAGCACCGACAGGTGCAGCTCGCCGCGGCCGGAGACCTTGAAGTGGCCCTCGCCCTGCAGGGGCTCGATCTTGAGGCCGACGTTGACCTGCGCCTCCTTGCTCAGCCGGTCCTTCAGGTGGCGCGCGGTCACGAACTTGCCCTCGCGCCCGGAGAGCGGCGAGTTGTTGATCATGAACTCCATCGACAGCGTCGGCTCGTCGATCTCGAGCGGCGGCAGGGCGACCGGCGTCTCGGCCGACGAGACGGTGTCGCCGACGTTGATCGTCTCGAGGCCCGCGAGCGCCACGATGTCGCCGGCCTGCGCGGCGTCGACGTCGCGGCGCTTCAGGCCGAAGTACATCTGCAGCATCGTGATCTTCCCGGGCAGGACCTTCCCGTCCTCGGCCTTGATCAGAGCGGTCGTCTGCCCCTTCGCGATCGTGCCGTTCTGGATGCGTCCGATGCCGATCTTGCCCAGGTAATTCGAGTAGTCGAGCATCGTGACCAGCATCTGCAGGGGCTTGGACTGGTCGACGGCGGGGCCCGGGACCGACTTCAGGATCGTGTCGAAGAGCGGGGAGAGGTCGGTCCCGGGCTTCTCGGCCTCGTAGCTGGCCCAGCCGGCCTTGCCCGCCGCGTAGACGACCGCGAAGTCGAGCTGGGGGTCGGTGGCGCCCAGGTCCACGAACAGGTCGAAGACCTTGTTGAGCGCCTCGACCGGCCGGATGTGCGGACGGTCCATCTTGTTGATCACGACGATCGGGTGCAGGCCCAGGGCCAGCGCCTTGCGCAGGACGAAGCGCGTCTGCGGCATCGGCCCCTCGACCGCGTCCACGACGAGGAGCGCGCCGTCGACCATCTTCAGGATGCGCTCGACCTCGGAGCCGAAGTCGGCGTGGCCGGGCGTGTCGACGATGTTGATCGTCGTGCCCTTGTAGGGGACCGAGGTGTTCTTCGCGAGGATCGTGATGCCGCGCTCGCGCTCGAGCGGGTTCGAGTCGAGGACCTGGTCCTGCGCCTCGTCGGCTTTGACGTGGAACTCGCCGGTCTGCTTGAGCATGGAGTCGACCAGCGTGGTCTTGCCGTGGTC
>JAGWRY010000143.1 GCA_028869495.1 Elusimicrobiota bacterium
CTCGCCGCCGCCGCGGCGCCCGAGGCCCCGAAGGCCGCCGCCCCGGCTCCCGCGGCCGCCCCGGCGGACCCGCCGATCTCCCGCACCCGGGCCGGCTACCGCATCCGCCGCCTGATCCTGAACGGCGTCGCGGCCCTGACCGGCGCCGTCTACAGCCTGCCCGTCGCCGGTCCGTCCTTGAGCCGCTCGCTGGTCGCGCGGGCCTCCGGCAAGCGCGTCGTCCTGTCCGACTACGACGACACCCTCGCGCACTACAACCAGGTCCTGCCCGAGGACATGGTCCGCGCGATCGCGGACGTCAAGGCCGCCGGCAAGGACTTCGTCGTGATCTCCGACCGCGGCGACGAGAAGCGCGCGCACCAGCTGACCGTCTTCGAGTCGCTGGCGAGCCTGCCGCCGTCGGTGCGCGCCGGCATGTACGCGGCCGCCAACTCCGGCGGGCGCGTCTACCGCTACGACGAGAACGGCGAGCCGGTCCGCGTCTTCGAGGCCCCGGCGCTGGACGCCGCCTCCAAGGAGAAGGTCGCCGCGGCCGCCGCCGCGACCAAGGCGCGGCTCGCCGAGCTCGGCGCCGAGCAGCACGTCCCGAGCGCGGCGAACAACAACCCGTCGGAGTCCTGGGGCACCTACGGCTACGCGATGATGCTGAAGGTCGGCTCCGACGAAAGACAGGTCCGCGGCGCGGCCGCGATCCTTCAGCAGGAGCTCCGGGCGCGCGGCCTCGACGTCGAGGTCAGCCCGCGCTTCGCGAAGGATCCGGCCAACCCGCCCTACATCAACTTCTCGATCGTCACGAAGAAGACCTCGGCGGCCTGGATCGCGAAGGCCCTGAAGGCGACGGCCGGCGAGATCCTGATCCTCGGCGACAACGCCTACGCCCCGGTCGAGGCCAAGCGCCTCGCCGGGCTGGCCCGCCTCGGACGCCTGGCCGCCGGCCGCGCCCTCCCGAAGACCGGCAAC
Organism: Elusimicrobiota bacterium; assembly: GCA_028869495.1. GTDB lineage: Bacteria > Elusimicrobiota > Elusimicrobia > UBA1565 > UBA9628 > GWA2-66-18. The sequence goes on from JAGWRY010000143.1 coordinate 961, forward strand.
GCGACCGACCGCAACATGGAGCGCGCCGTTCCCGGCGCGCTGACCCTGTCGGTCGGCGGCACCGCCGACCCGGCGATGTCCGACGGCTGGGCCCTGCGCGGCGGGCCGGAGACGACCCTCGAGGTCCTGCGGGCCGTCGCCGCGAGGCCGAACCGCCCGGCGCCGCCGTCCTCCCGCGCGGAGACGGCGATCCAGGCCGTCATGATCGCCGCGGTCCTGGCCGCCGCGGGCGGGGCGTACTACGCGTTCTTCCACGCCCTCGCGGAGATCTTCCGCCAGGGCGAGACCCTGCTGCACGGCCCCGCGCGCGACGTCTTCGCGGGCGGCCTGCCGCTGGCGGCCGCGCTCGGGACCCTGCGCGCTTCGGGCGCGGCGGGGCCGAGCCTCAAGGACTCGATCTCCCCCGAATGGGCGGCGGCCGGTTCTCCCGCCGCCTACGCGGAAGCCTTGGGCGCGGCGCGCGGCCTGGCCGCGGCGGCGGGCTACTCCCCGGACGCGCTCTTCTTCACGGATTCGCGGCCGTCCGGCGCCTCGGCGTGGACCTATTACTTCGTCTCGCCGCGCGTGGACGAAGTGACCGGCCCGCGCGAGTACGCGGTGACCGTGGCCGCGGCGGCGGGCGGACTGGCCGTCGCGCAGGCGAAGGATCTGGGCGGGAAGCGGCTCTTCGTCGGCGTGCCGGCCTCCGCGGCGCGGACCGCGGCCGCCGTCGGCCCGGCGACCGTCGCCGCGGCCGCCGGACCCGAGGCGCGCTCGCTGTCCCTCGAGGCGCGCTGGCCGAAGGCCGAGGGGCCGGCCAAGCTCTGGTACGTCGTGCGCGGCGAGCGCGGCCGCGAGCTCTACGCGGTCGACGCGGCCGGCGGCGAGACCGTCAAGCCCGCTCCGTACGCCTGGGTCAAGCCCTTCCTGATCTGGCTGGGCCTGGCCGCGGCGACGATCGGGATCTACGGCGCGATCGCCTTCGCGTTCTCCCATTCTCCGGCGTCGTCGGGCTCCTACGTCTCGAGCGGGACCGACATCGGCCGGATCTTCGGCGGCGCGCTCGGCGCGGGCCTGCTGGCCGGGAGCCTCGCGAAGGCCGCCCCGCGGCCGGCCGCCCCGACCGACGACGAGATCCGGGCGGCGGCGTCCTCGGTCTCGTCTTATAAAGGAATGCCCTGGTCGCAGACCGAGTACAACGTCGGCTACTACACGACCCTCGAGCGCCTGAAGGAGCGCGGCGCCAGCGACGCCCAGCTCGAGCTCTACAAGAGGCTCTGCGCCGAGGCGCCCCTGCGCGGCGGCCGCTTCAACCCCTGGTCCGGCGACTGAGACTCGCCCGCCCGGCCCCGCGACGCGGGGCGGCGGAAATGCTAAAATCGTTCTGATGGAACCCTCGGGAGGGCGTCCGGACGCGGCGCGCGGCGCGCAGTGACCGCACAGTCCCTTCTCGCCTGGGCCGCCTTCTTCCTCTACTCCGCCGCGACCTTCGCCGCCTTCGGCTACCTGTTCTCGAAGGACCCCCGCGCCAGCCGCGCGATGCTGGTCCTGCTGGGCCTGGGCCTGATCCTGCACGCGGCGGGCTTCGCCGCGCACGTCGCGGTGTTCTGGGCCTATCCCGAGAACCGCTTCTTCCTGCCGCTGAACTCGTTCTTCGGCGCGCTGTCCTACATGTCGCTGGCCTTGGCGGCCGCGTTCTACCTGGTCGAGGGCCCGAACCGCCTCGGCATCCTGGGCGCGTTCGTCCTGCCCTGGGCCGCGCTCGCGCTGGGCGCCGCGCTCGTCTTCGCGAGCCCGCGCGCGCAGCCCCTGCCCGAGCCGCTGCGCTCGTACTGGCTCAACATCCACCCGATGCTGCTGATGACCGCCTACGCGGCCTTCGCGAACGCCTTCGGCGTCGCGGTCGCGCGCCTGATCCAGGAGGCGCAGATCAAGTCGCGCAAGCCCAGCGAGCTCTGCTACCGCCTGCCGTCGCTCGACGAGCTGGACGCCCTGAACGCGCGCATCATCGGCTGGGCCTTCCCGGTCCTCGTCGCGGGGCTGGCGATGGGCTTCGTCTGGGCGCGCATCGACTGGGGCCGCGTCTGGACCTGGGACCCGAAGCTGACGCTCGCGGTGGTGACCGCGGCGATCTACGGGGCCTTCCTGTGGATGCGCGTCGCCGGCCGGCGCGGGCGGCGCGGCGTCTACGTGTCGATGCTCGGCTTCGCGTCGGTCCTGATCACCTTCTTCGGCGCGGGCCTGCTCGGCGGGCGCCACGTCTTCATGGGGCCGCGGTGAGGCTGATCTCGCTGTCGTGGAGCCACCGCGCGGCGGACTCGTCCGCGCGCGAGGCGCTGGCGGGCGTGCCGGCCGAGCGCGTGCTGGCCGAGCTGAAGGCGCGCGGCGTCCTCGAGGCGGTCGTCCTGTCCACCTGCAACCGCTTCGAGCTCTACGCGGCCGGAGCCGTCGGCGCGGCGCCCGATCCCGCGTCCCTGCTGGGGGCGCTCGAGGACCTGGCCGGCGCGCCCGTCGCCGCGGCGGCCGAGGCGCGCGAGGACCTCGACGCCGTCAGCCACCTGTTCGCGGTCGCCTCCGGCCTGGACTCCCTCGTCGTCGGCGAGACGGAGATCCTGGGCCAGGTGAAGACCGGCTACGCGCTCGCGCGCGGGGCCGGGATGACCGGGAAGCGCCTGAACGTCCTCTTCCAGCGCGCGCTCTTCGTCGGCAAGAAGGTCCGCACCGAGACCGGGATCGCGGGCGGCTCCTCGTCGGTCCCGTCGGTCGCGGTCCAGCTGGCCGAGAGCATCTTCGGCCGCCTCGAGGGCAAGTCCGCGCTGATCCTCGGCGCCGGCGCGATGGCGGAGCTCGCGGCCAAGCACCTGATCGCGCGCGGCGTCGGGCGCCTGGCCGTCGCCAACCGCACCTGGGAGCGCGCCTACGCGCTCGCCGCCCGCTTCTCCGGCGAGGCCGTGCGCTGGGAGGCGTTCTCGGACGAGCTGTCGCGCGCCGACGTCGTGATCGCGTCGACCGGCGCGCCGTCGGCCGTCGTCACCCGCGCGATGGTCGCCGAGGCCTCGCGCCGCCGCGGCGGGCGCTCGCTGTTCCTGATCGACATCGCGATGCCGCGCGACGTCGAGGAGTCCGCGCACGGGCTCGACGGCGTGTTCCTGTACCGCCTCGAGGACCTCGAGCAGATCGTCGCCAAGAGCCTGGCCTCCCGCGCGGAGTCGATGGCGGCCGCGCGCATGATCGTCGAGGCGAAGGCGGCCGAGTTCGACGCCTGGGCGAAGTCGCTGGCGACCGGCCGCGAGCTGAGCCTGCGCCACTCCGAGAGGCCGCGGCGATGACGCGCGCGCTCGCGCTGGCCGCGCTCGTCCTGGCCGCGGCCCCGGCGGCCGCGGCGCCGGCCAAGCCGGACTACGGGATCCTCCTGCTCGCGCACGGCGGCGACCCGGACTGGAACGCGCAGGTCGAGGATCTGCGTCGCCGCGTCGACGCGAAGGTCCCGGCCGAGGCCGCGATCGGGATGGCGGACCCGGCGACGATCCAGCCCGCGCTCGACCGCCTGGCCGCGCGCGGCGTCGCGCGCGTGATCGCGGTCCCGTTCTTCATCCAGTCGCGCTCCGAGGTCATGGACCAGACGCGCTACGTGCTCGGCCTGCGGCGCCGGCCGTCCGAGGTCATGCGCCGCGCCGCGCGGCGCTTCGACGCGATGATGGCGTCGATGCCGCTCGCGCAGAGGATGATGATGCCGAAGATGCACCTGTTCGGCCTCGAGCGCGTCAAGACGCGCCTGCCGCTGGCGATGACCCCCGCGCTCGACGGCTCCCCGATCGTCGCGCGGGTCCTCCTCGAGCGCGCGCGGGCCCTCAGCCGCGACCCGGGCCGGGAGATCGTCGTCCTCGTCGCGCACGGCCCGGTCGACGACCGCGCGGTGCCGGCCTGGGACGAGACGCTCGCGCGCCAGGCCGCGGCGGTGCGCCGCGCCGGCGGCTTCGCAGGCGCCTCGTACGCGATCCTGCGCGACGAC
>JAGWRY010000144.1 GCA_028869495.1 Elusimicrobiota bacterium
CCCCCGCGCGGGCGCCGCGCTGGGCCGCTGGACGGGCCGCGCGCTGCGCGCCTATCAGGCCCGCCGCGCGGTCGCGCACGACGACTTCGGCGGCCCGAAGACCGAGCCGATGTCCGTCGGCCGCCGCCTCGCCTACGGCGCGAAGTGGGGCCTGAACCTCGTCGGCATCCAGGCGATCCTGAACCTGACGCTGGCGCCGCTGCTGTCCCATTTCCAGTGGCCGCTGCTCCTCTCGGGAACGGCCCTGCGCGGCCTCGGGCGCGTCGAGCTGCTGACGCAGTTCGGCCCGACGCGGATCTCCCAGGCGCTCGCGACCCACCCGCTCGCTTTCCTCGGCACGCAGGTGCCGATGTCCGTCGGCCTCGAGGAGTTCTCCTTCCGCTTCCTGACCTTCGGCCTGCTCTTCGGGGCGCTGGCCGCGACCAAGCCGCTGACGAAGCTGGCCGCGCGCCTGCTCGAGCAGATCCCGGACGCCTCGGGCCTGCGCTCGACGGCCCAGCGCGTCCTGCGCGGCGCCGGCGGCCTGATCTCGTACTACGCGTTCCCGGCCGCGGCGCTCTACTCGTCCTTCCAGTTCGCGGTCGCGCACTTCGCCGCCTGGGGTGTGGACCCGCTCGTCTTCGCGCTGAACCTGGCCGCCGGCTACGCGCTGGCGCGCGTCGCCTACAAGACGCGCGGCCTGGCCGCGCCCTTCGTCGCGCACCTGGTCTTCAACCTGGCGATGCTCGGCGCGGGCGCGATCGCGATCGCCCTGCACGCGCCGCTGGCCGCGTCGGTCTACGCGGTCCTCGCCGCGATCGTCGGCGTCGTGTCGCTCTGGTACAACTGGCGCTCGGCGCGCAAGGAGCGCGCGTTCCTGCGCCTGCAATCGCTCAAGAACGGCGTCGTCGGCCTGCTGATGGCCGCGCTGATCGGCGGCTCGGTGCTGGGCGGCCTGCCGGCCTCCCGCGAGTCCTCGGCGGCCCTGCTGAGCGCGCGCCTTCCCGCCGCGGTCCAGCTCGCCTCCCCCCTCGCGCAGTCCCCGGCGGCGAAGCCCGCCGCGGCCGCCCCGCAGGCCGCGCCCGCCGCGACGACCGCTCCCGCCGACGCGACGGCCGCCCCGGCCGCCGCGCCCGCCGTCGAGAGCCCGGCGGACATGGTCGCCCGCGTGAAGCCCACGGTCGTCCAGGTGATGGTCACTTTGCCCGGCGGCTACGCGATCGGCTCGGGCGTGATCGTGACGCCCGACGGCCGGATCGTGACCAACGCGCACGTCGTCGACGCCCACGGCGTCGGCGAGATCGTCGACGTCCAGCTGATCAACGGCCAGCACGTCCCGGCCAAGATCCTGGCCGTCAACCACGACCGCGACCTCGCCTTCCTGCAGCTTCCGCCGCTGGCCGGCGGGCAGGCCTGGCCGTATTCCAACTTCGCGACGACCGTCCCCCGCGAAGGCGACACCGTCTACGCGATGGGCCACCCGCTGGGCCTGCCCTTCACCGTGACGAAGGGCATCATCAGCGGCCTCGGCTCGCGCGGCAACATGTACGTCCAGTACCTGCAGACCGACGCGTCGATCACCCACGGCAACTCGGGCGGCCCGCTCTTCAACGCCCGCGGCGAGATCCTCGGCATCAACACGATGGGCCCCGAGAACGCCGGCTCGATCGGCTTCAGCATCGTCACGCCCAGCATCGTCCGCGCGCTGGTCCAGTTCGACAAGACCGGCAACATCGACACGGCCGCGCTCGGCGTCATCGCCGACATGACCAGCCCCGACCAGCCGGACAACGGCGTCGCCGTCGAGGCCGTCCGCCCCGGCTCGGCCGCCGCGAAGGCCGGCCTCCGCCCCGGCGACGTCATCGTCGGCGCGGGCGGCGTCCAGCTGCGCGCCCCGGGCGGCCTCCAGTCCGCCCACGAGCTCTCCGCGCTCCTCGCCCAGGCGATTCCCGGCGAGGTGATCCCGATCTCCGTCGTCCGCGGCGACCAGATGAAGGTGATCAAGGTGAAGCTCGACGCGAAGGCGACCTCCGAGGCCACCTCCGGCGCCCACAGCCTGGGCGGCCCGACCGCGCCTTAACGCATCGCCGCCGTCAGGCCGACGAGGCGCGCGAGTTCCTCAGGCGGCTTGGGCGCGGCGGCGCGGCCCGAGCGGGCTAGCGCTTCGAGGCGAGGCCGCCGTAGATCGCGGCGAACTTCGCCGCGCACGCGCCCTTCTCCGCCGACGAGCCGTCCAGCGTCGCGCAGACGATCGAGACGTAGCCGCCCGCGAATCCCGTGGAGGCGAGGTAGTGCAGCTCGTTGTCCGAGTCGAAGACGAGCCGCGTCGTCTTCGGCGCGGGCGGCACGTCCTTCGCCGCGACCGTCCCGTCGACGATCAGGTCCAGCCCCACCAGGGCGGCCCAGTGCCTCCCGTCGGGGCTGAATGCGATCCAATGCCTCAGGCTCGCCGTATCGCCGGGCCAGGAACCGACCGGTCTGCCCGCGCGGAAGACGGTCGTCTTATTCCCGTCGTAGCAGTACCACCACAGCTCTCCGTCCGGAGAAAAAGCGGCGTAGACCGCGCCGGGCGGTGAACGATGGACGGCGCCGTCCGCGACGACGAGATCGGGCCTGCTGCCCGACGCTCCGTCGCCGGCGATGACGAAGTAGCGGCGTCCGTCGCCGGAGAATCCGCCCAAAGTGACGATCGGCCACGCCCCGACCGTCTTCCCGTCGAGCAGGATCCGCTGCTTGCCCGCGGGGGACGCGACCGCGCCGAGCGAGCGCCGCAGGTCCGGACTCTCCACGAGCCAGCGATAGTCTTTCTGCGTCTGCGGCTTATGATCGCGATAGACCCATTTGCGGCCCTGCCAGTCGATCAGATAGACGATCCCCCCATCGGCGGCGAAGACGTCCGTCGGCTGTTCGGGGAAGACCGGGCCGTTCCCCTGCGCCGAGACGATCCCGAAGCCTTTTTCTGTCTCGACCAGGAAGGCCGCGTTGGCGCCTCCCGGGGAGACCCACGCCCGGACGACCTTGCGATAGACGCCGCCGACCTCGCTCCCATTGATCCCCATCCCCTGGCCGAGGACGCTCCCGTCTCGGGCCCGAACCTGCATCGGGTAGGCCAGGACGCGGCCGTCGCGACTGAGCGCGAAGGTGTAATCCCCGTAACGGTCCGAGTGCTCGTCCATGTCCGTGGTCATCTTCGCGGGTCCGACGTTCTCGACGATCACGCGCCCATCCTCGACCAGTTCGCCGCGACGAATCCCCAAAACCGCGAAGTGCCAGCCATCGGCCGACACCACCGGCGGAGGGTCTTCCATGAACCGTCCGATCCCGAAGCTGGCGGTCCCGGCGCGCGCGGGCGCGGCGGCGAGAAGGACAAGAAGGGCGAGGGCGGGCCTCATGGGGCCCAGTATAGCCCGCGGGGCCGAACGACGCCAGCAGCGCGTCAGCGCAGCGGCGACGACGTCCCGTCGGCCCGGCGGACGGTCTCGGCGAGGCCGGAGGGGCCGGCCTCGACCTCGAGCCAGTGGTGGAAGCGCGCCTTGACCGGGCCGGGATAGAGCGGCGAGCCGCCGCCGCCGGTCAGCACGTAGCGCACGCCGCCGCGCTCCAGCACGCCGAAGGCGTGGACGTGGCCCAGGTAGACGCGGGAGACGCCGCGCTCGCTCATCAGGCGCATGAAGGCCTTCGCGCCCTCGCGGAAGCCGCCGGAGCCCTTGAAGGCGCCGAAGTCGGTCCACTCGCCGAGCGGAGCGGGCGGCATGTGGGTGAAGACGAGCGTCGGGCGGCCCTTTTTCAGGACGGAATCCAGCCACTCCAGGCGGTCGCGGGTCAGGCGGCCGTCGCTGTTGTCGAGGAAGACGAAGCGCCAGCCGGCGCGGTCGAACGCGTAGCTGGACGTCCCGAAGAGGGCGCGGTACAGACGCGAGTCGGTGATCCCGTGCGGCTTGCGGCGGTCGTGGTTGCCGGCGACGGTCAGGTACGGCGTGCGCGGGGCCGCCTCGCGCAGGCGGCGGAAGAAGGCGCGGAAGTTGCGCGCGATCCCGCGGCTGACCATGTCGCCGAGCTGGACGATGAAGTCGGCGCCGGAGCGGTCGGCGCGGGCGAGCAGGCGCCAGAAGACGCCGCGGTCCGGGTTGTAGAGGACGCGCGAGAACCAGAAACGGCCCGGCTCCGCGTCCCCGATCACGGCGAAGCGCACCGGCGCGCCCGCCGCGGCCGGGCGCGCGGAAAGCCGCGCCAGCTGGGTCCGCGTGCGGTAGGGGGCCGAAAGGCGCGCGAGGTCCGCGGGCGCGCGTCCCGGCGCCTCGGCGCCGTCCCAGAACGACGACCAGGAGCCGGACTCCTCGGGCGTCGGGGCCCGCGGCGCGTCCGCCGGCGCCGCGAAGGGAAGGCGCGAGAGAACCGGCGCCGCGGGAGCGGCGACGGCGGCGGACGGAGCGGGCGCGAGCGCCGGC
>JAGWRY010000145.1 GCA_028869495.1 Elusimicrobiota bacterium
CCCCGTTCCTGAACGCGGCGGCGGCGGTCGCGGCCGCCGTGATCTGGGACCTGAAGAGGGACCGCCGATGAGCCGGGAGGGCGGGCGCGAGCGGCTCGAGCCGCTGTGGTGGGCCATCGCGGCGGTCGGGGCCGTTCTCGGCCTGCGTCTCGTCCAGCTCCAGCTCGTGGACTCCGCCGAGTACCGCCTCGCCGCCGAGCGCAACCGCTCGGAGGTGATCTACCAGACCGCGCCGCGCGGCCGCCTCTACGACCGCCGCGGCGACCCGATCGCGACCAATCGCGGAGCGTTCTCGCTGATCTTCCTGCCCGGCAAGAACCGCTCGCGCCGGGACCTCGAGCCGCTCGCGCTCGAGCTGGGCCGCCAGCTCGGCCGCGACCCGAAGGACCTGCTCGAGACTCTCGAGCAGGCCGAGCGCGACCAGTCGGTCGTGCGCCTGGCCGAGAACCTCCCGAAGAAGACGATGTTCCAGCTGTCCGAGCTGAAGACCCTCTACCCCGGCGTCGACCTGATCGAGGAGGCGACGCGCTACTACCCGCACGGACGCTTCGCGAGCCACCTGATCGGGTTCATGGGCAAGATCAACCCGGCCCAATGGCGCGCGCTGGCGCCGGAGGGCTACCGCCCCGACGAGCGCGTCGGGCAGATGGGCCTGGAGCGCGTCTTCGAGCGCGAGCTGCGCGGGCGCGACGGCGGCAAGCGCATGGAGGTCGACGCGCAGGGCCGCCTCAAGCGCGAGCTCGAGAGCATCCCGTGGCAGGCGGGCGGCAACGTCTACCTGACGATCGACACGCCGGTCCAGGAGGCCGCCGACGAGGGCCTGCGCCGGACCGACAGCGGCCGCGGCGCGGCCGTCGCGATCGACCCGCGCAACGGCGAGCTGATCGCGCTGAGCTCCCAGCCCGACTTCGACCCGAACGCGCTCCTGTCGACCGACGCCGAGCAGGCCAGCAAGGCCGCCGCGACCCTGCCCGAGTTCGACAAGGCGATCGCCGGCACCTACCCGCCGGGCTCGACCTTCAAGCCGATCGTCGGCCTGGCCGCGCTCAGCTCGGGGCGGATCACGCCGGACCAGACCTTCTTCTGCCCGGGCTGGTTCAAGCTCGGCCAGCACGTGTTCAAGTGCTGGGATCACAAGGGCCACGGCAAGGTCTCCTTCCTGTACGGCCTCGAGCAGTCGTGCGACGTCTACTTCTACAACGTCGGCCTGCGGACCGGCGGCGCGCTGATCGAGAAGTACGAGCGCGAGTTCGGGCTCGGCTCGAAGACGAACGTCGCCCTGCGCGGCGAGAGCGCCGGCCACGTGTTCGGCCCCGCGCAGAGGCGCCTGGAGGGGCGCGGCTGGTACGACGGCGACACCGTGAACCTGTCGATCGGGCAAGGCGAGCTGCTGGTCACCCCGATCCAGATGGCGGTCGTCGCGGCCGCGCTGGCCAACCGCGGCACCGTCTGGCGGCCGCATTACACGCGCCGGGTCGTCTTCGCCGACGGGCGCCCCGACTACGTGCAGAAACCCGAGATCCTCGGCCGGGTCGAGGCGACCGACGCGGCCTGGGACGAGATCCAGGAGGGGATGCAGCTCGTCGTCTCCTCGGGAACCGGCTACGACGCGCGCATCCCGGGACTGCTCGTCGCCGGCAAGACGGGGACGGCTCAGAACCCGCACGGGCAGGACCACGGCTGGTTCATCGCCTACGCCGCCCGGCCGGGCGAGCCCGCGTCGATCGCGGTCGCGGTGCTCGTCGAGAACGGCGGGCACGGCGGCGTGACCGCGGCTCCCGTGGCCAAGAGGATGATCGAGGCCTACTTCGGCATCCCGGACCCCGAGGAGGTCCGCGCCCAGCGCGAGGCCGCGCGCCGCAAGGCGAAGGCCGCCGCGGAGGCGGCCCTGCGTTCCGCCGGCGCG
>JAGWRY010000146.1 GCA_028869495.1 Elusimicrobiota bacterium
CGCGCGGCCGCCCTGCGCCGCGCGGCCGCGCTGGAGGCCGAGTCCGCGCGCGCGCACCGCTCGCGCCTCGACCGCGAGGAGGAAGGCCGTGCGCCTTAAGCTCGTCCTGCTCGCCCTCTCCGTCCTGGCCGCGCTCCCGGCCCGCGCCGGCGACTGGCTCGACGACGCGCAGTGGACGGCCGCGACGACGGCCATCCCCGGCGCCCCGCCTCCGCCGCCGGGCCGCGGGACGGACTGGATCCCGTACGACCCGCCGTCGCGCCTGTTCAGCGGGCTCCTCCCGCCGAAGGGCTGGCGGCCGTACGAGACGGAGGACGCCCTCGGGACGGTGGACCGGATCCTGGGGCCCGACGACCCGTCGGGCCTGCTGCGCGCGACGCTGTCGGTGCGCTACGAGGAGCGCGACTCGCCCGGCTTCCTGCCGGCCCGCGACGCGGTCGCGGCGATGCGGCGCTCGGGCCCCGACCGCTCGGCGACGCCGGTCATGCCGCTGCGCCTGGAGATGGGGCTGGCGCGGATCTTCGAGGTGACGCTGCGGCGGCGCCTGCCGCTCGACGCGGGCCCGAGCCGGAGCCTCGCGCTCCACGAGTACGTGGCCGTGATCCCGCGCGGCGAGGACTACTTCGTCGTGCGCCTGCTCACCACGCGCGGCTCCTACCTGGACTACAAGAGCTTCTTCGTGCGCTTCCTGAAGGAACTGCGCGCCCTCGGCGGCGGCCGCTGAAGGCCGGGGCGGGCTACGGGAGGCGCTGCAGGATCGCGGCGCGCAGGTCGAGGATCCCGCGCACGTAGTTGTCGGAGTGGTTGTACGCGAAGAGCGAGCGCCCGATCGGCGAGTCCGGCGTGAACGGCGCGCCCGTCCGGTAGCCGGCCAGGACGAGGTAGTGCGCGGCGCTGCCCAGGGCGTCGGGCCACTGGTCGAGACGCTTGGAACCGTCGCCGTCGAAGTCCACGGCGAAGCGCTGGTAGCTCGACGGCTCGAACTGGACGTAGCCGAAGGCGCCCGCGTAGGAGCCGAGCACGGCGTGCGCGTCGAGCCCCTGCGCGTAGGTCATCTCGAGGAACGCGGCGGCCTCGCGCGCGGCCCAGTCCGACAGGCGCGGGACCTTCTGCACGATCGTGTCGAGGGCGTCGATCACCTGGAAGCGCCCGGTGTTGGTCCCGTACAGGGTCTCGACGCCGGCGAGGGCCGTCAGCAGCGTCCCGTCCACGCCGGTGCGCGCCTCGACCTGCGCCAGCAGGGCGCGGTGGTCGCGCACGAACTGCGCGCCCATCGAGATGCGCGACGCGGTCAGCACGTACTTCTGGTACTGGTCGTACGGGATCTCGGCGGTCGCCGAGCCGCCGCCGAAGTAGCCCGGGATCTGCGGGTAGATCCGCGCGCGCGGGTCGGCGAAGACGGCGTCCGCGTAGGACGCCGGCACGCCGGAGCCGACCAGGTCCGCCTCGATCTTCGCGTGCGCCTGCGCGGGCGTCAGCGACGGGCCCGGCTTCTGGGCCCGGACGCTCAGCAGCGCGGCGGCCCGGAGGAGAGTCAGCTGGGCGGCGAAGTCCGCGGGCGAGACGGACTGGGCGCGCGCGGCCGGGGCCAGGATGAGAAGCGAGAGCAGGAACGCCGGGATCGTCCTCATCTTTCCATTATAACCCAAAGCGGAGGCTCCGGGACGAGAAGACCCAGCTCCCGGCTAGTGCTTTCGGCCCGGCCCCGCGCCCAGGCGCGCGGCCAGCCAGTCCGCGCAAAGGCGCGCGAGCCGCTCGCGGCGGTCCAGCCAGGAGTGGTCGGCGCCGCGCGCGACGACGAGGCGGACCGGCCCGCGCGCCAGGCGCGCGAGGCGCCGGGAGACCTCGACCGGGACGGTCTCGTCGGCGTCGCCGTGGGCGAGCAGGAGCGGGGCCTTCAGGCGCGGGACGGCCCGAGCCGGATCGAAGCGCGACAGCGCGAGGCGGAAGTCCGCCAGCAGGGCGTCCGGGCCGGGGGCGTTCAGGACGCGGGAGTGGGTGGCCAGGAACCGGCGCGTCGCGGGGCCCAGCATCTCCGGCCCGCCGGCCGGGGAGACCGCGGCGACGGCCTTGAGCCGCGGCTCCCGCGCCCCCAGGTTCAGCGCGGTCCAGCCGCCCATGCTGAAGCCGTACACGGCGACGCGGCGCGGGTCCACGAAGTCCAGGCGCCGCGCCGCGCGCAGGGCGGCGCGCGCCTGGGCGACGAGGGTCGTGAAGCGGTAGGTCCCGCCGCTGCCCCAGGCGCCGAGGAATCGGGGCGCGACCGAGGCGACGCCGCGGCGCAGGAGCGCGCGCTGGACGTCGACCGACTTCTCGGCGCCGGGGAAGCCGTGCAGGAACAGGACGGCGGGGAAGCGGCGGCCGGCCCTCCCCTCCGGGCGGTGCCAAGGCGCGAGCATCCTCGCCCCGAGGACGCGGAACGCCGCGGTGCCGGTCTGCGCGCGCATGCCCCATTGTAGCGAATGCGGCGGCGCGGGTCTTCAAGCGCTATAATCTCCGCCGTGGCGCGCGGCATGAACTCCAGACCCCGGGTCGTCCTCGGCATCGCCGGCGGCAGCGGCTCCGGCAAGTCCTGGCTCGCGCGCGAGGTCGCGGCCGCCTTTCCCGGCCGCGCGGCGATCGTCTGCCACGACTGGTACTACAAGGACAACGGGCGCCTGGACGGCGAGGCCTCGAAGAAGCTGAACTTCGACCACCCGGCGGCGCTCGAGACGCCGCTGATGGGCCGCCACCTCGACCTTCTGACCGCCGGCGAGGCGGTGGACGCCCCGGTCTACGACTACGCGACGCACACCCGCCTGCAGGAGACGCGCCGCGTCGAGCCGACGCCGCTCCTGATCCTGGACGGCATCCTGATCCTGCACGAGAAGCCCCTGCGCGCGCGCATGAACCTGTCGGTCTTCATCGAGGTCCCCGACGACATCCGCCTCGCCCGCCGCGTGCGCCGCGACACGATGGAGCGCCGCGTCGACCTCGACGAGACCCTGCGCCTCTACGAGGAGTTCGTGCGCCCGATGCACCTGCGCTACGTCGTCCCCTCGTCGCACCACGCGACCTGGATCTGGAGCCAGCTCGACGACAAGCGCTTTCCGGAACTGCTGATCCGCGATCTCAAGCGCCGGCTCGACGAGAAGGATGAAGCGGTCGCGGCCTGAACGGCCCGCGTCGACGCCCCTCGCCGCCGCCCGCGCGCACCGCCTCGAGCTGGCCCTCGTCGCCCTGGCCGCTTTCGCCGCCTTCGGCCCCGCCCTGCGCGGCCGCGCGTTCCTGTACGACGACGTCCCGCTGATCCGGGAGAATCCGTACCTCCATCAGGGCCTGCGGACGGGCGCGGCCGCCCTTCTGCGCTCCGGCTACTGGCAGGCGTCCGCCGGCCGCGCGGCGCCGGTGGCCGAGTACCGCCCGGTCCTGATGCTGAGCTTCCTGCTCCAGGCCGCGACGACGGGCTTCTCGGTCCCGGCGATGCGCCTGGGCAACGTCCTCCTGCACGTCCTGGTCTGCCTGCTCCTCTGGGAGCTGTTCCGGCGCAAGCTCGGCCCCCCGGCGGCCTTCGCGGGCGCGCTGATCTTCGCGGTCCTGCCCGTGCACTCGGAGGCCGTCGGCCTCCTGAGCGGACGCTCGGAGGTCCTCAGCGCCGCGTTCGTCCTCGGCGCCTGGCTCGCGCTGGAGGACGGCCGCCGCGCGCTGGGGTTCTCGCTCTACGCCGGCGCCCTGCTGAGCAAGGAGTCGAGCGTCCTGTTCCCGGTCCTGCTCGCCCTCGACGATTGGACCTTCCGCGGGCGCAGGCCCTGGGACGAGGAGTCGCGCGGCCTCCACGGCGCGCTCTGGGGCATGACCGCCGCCTACCTGCTCCTGCGCTTCGGCGTCCTGGCCGATCCGTTCCGCGGCGGCCGGCCCTATTTCTCCGGCCGCCTCGCGGCGGCGCTGACCTTCGCGCGCTTCGCCGTGCGGCACTACGTCTGGCCCAGCCTGAGCGGCCTCTCGCTCTGCTCCGACTACTCGCGCCCGCTGATCCCCGACGCGAACCCGAGTTCTCCGTCGGCCTGGCTCCCGCTCGCGGCCTGGCTCGCGCTCTTCGCCTGGGCCGTCCGGAGCCTGCGCCGGCGCGAACCGTGGGCCTTCTGGCTGATCGGCCCAGGACTGTTCCTCCTGCCGACCTCGAACCTGATCCTGCCGCTCGACACGATCGGCGCGGAGCGCTTCCTGTATCTTCCCAGCGTCGCGCTGGCCGCCGGCGGCGGCTGGCTCTATCAAAGACTGCGCGCCGTCCGTCCTCGCGCCGCGGCCGCCGCTCTCGGCGCCGTCGCCGCTTTCTACATCGCCGTTCTCGCCCGTCGCGACCGCGTCTGGCTCTCGCCGGAGTCCTTCTACCGCGCCCAGCTCGCCTGCAATCCCCTCTCCGCGGGCGCCGCCGGCTCCCTCGGCCTCGCCTATCTTCAGAAAGGCGACGCCGCCCACGGTCTCGCCCTGCTGGAGACCGCCCGCGCCCTCGACCCCGCCGACCCGGCGCCGGACTACAACCTCGCCAAGTACCGCCTTTCCGTCGGCGACGCGCCCGGCGCCGAGTCCGCCCTGCGCGAGGCCCTGCGCCGCGATCCCTCCTCGTCGGACGCCTGGGTCCTCCTCTCCGTCGTCGAGCAGAGGAACGGCCGGACGGAGCCGGCCGCCGCCGCCCTGCGCCGCGCGCTGACGATCCGCCCCGACGACCCGAAGGCCCAGTTCGACCTGGGGCGCCTCTACTGGCTGAGGTCCGAGCGCGAGCGCGCCGCCGTCCACTGGCGCCGCTTCCTGGAGCTGGCGCCGGACGACCCCGACGCGCCGGCGGTGCGGCGCCTGCTGCGCTCGTCGCCCGAGCCTTGACAACCCCCCGGAGCGGGGCTACCCTCCTCCGTGAAGGCGATGAAGCCCCTCCTCTGCGCCTTGCTGATCGGCTCCTGGGCGTTCGCGCGGCCGGCTTCGGCCGCCGACGGGCACGGCGGCCTGCGCGAACTGCTGACGGCGACGCGCCTGCGCGCGCACGCCTTCGCGAAGATGGCGAGCCTGCCGCGGGGACCCGGAGCCTTCGACGCGGCGAAGACGGACCTCGACGCGATCGCCCGCGCCGCGAAGTCCGCCCGCCCCGCTGGGGCTCCCGAGCCGCCGGAGTCGGTCCAGTTGCGCGCGGCGTTGGCCCGCGCGGAGATCGTCGTCGAGAACCCGGCCTCGGGAGAGGATCTCGCGTCCGCCCTCGACGCGGTCGCCGACGCCGGCGACCGCCTGCTGGCCTCCCCGGCGCGCGTCGCCGTGCCCTTGCCGCCGCGGCGGCCCGTGCCCCTGCCGCCGCGGCGTCCCGCCGACCTCAAGGCTGAGCGCGCCCGCCG
>JAGWRY010000147.1 GCA_028869495.1 Elusimicrobiota bacterium
CATGTAGACGCGGCAGGGCAGGCCGAAGCGCGCCGCCGCGGCCGCCGTCGCCACCCCGTGCTGGCCCGCGCCGGTCTCGGCGATCACGCGCTTTTTCTTCATCCGGAGCGCGAGCAGGACCTGTCCGACCGTGTTGTTGATCTTGTGCGCGCCGGTGTGCGTCAGGTCCTCGCGCTTGAGCCAGACGCGCAGGCCGAGCTCCGCCGACAGCCGGTCCGCGAAGGTCAGCGGCGTGGGGCGGCCCACGTAAGTCGAGAGCTCGCGCGCCAGACCCCGGCGGAACGCGGGGTCGCGGCGCGCGCGGGCGTAGGCGGCCTCCAGCTCGCGCAGGGGTTCGACCAGGGTCTCGGGCACGAAGCGCCCGCCGAACGGGCCGAAGAATCCGGGCGCGCGCGGGCGTCCCGCGGAGAGGGGCTTCATCGCCGGGAAGGATAGCAGAGGACCCGCGCCTTGTCCATGCACGGGGCCGCCCCGCCCCCCGCGGAATATTCCATAATCAAGCCATGAACATCGTCGCGGCGGGCGGGACGGGCTTTCTCGGCGGGGCGCTGGTCGCGGCCCTGGCCGCGCGCGGGGACGAGACGGTCGTGCTGACCCGCGACGCGGACCGCGCGGCCGCGCGCCTGGGCGGCCGCGCGCGAGCCGTCGCCTGGGACGCGCGCTCCTCCGGCGAGTGGGCGAAGTCTCTCGAGGGCGCCGACGCGGTCGTCAACCTGGCCGGCACGGGCGTCGCGGACGCGCGCTGGACGCCGCCGCGCAAGATCGCGCTCGTCAAGAGCCGGCTCGACGCGACGCGCGCTCTCGTCGCCGCGATCTCGCAGGCCGCGGCCCGGCCGAAGGTCCTGGTCAGCGCCTCGGCGGTCGGCTGGTACGGCGAGTCGCCCGAGGGCGACGCGCCCGAGACCGCGCCGCAGGGCCGCGACTTCCTGGCCGCGCTCTGCGGGCAGTGGGAGCGCGAGGCCTCGGCGGCGGAGCCGCTCGGCCTGCGCGTGGTGCTCGCGCGCGTCGGCGTCGTGCTCGGCCGCGGCGGGGCCCTGGCCCGGATGGAGCTTCCCTTCAAGCTGGGCCTGGGCGGCCGCCTCGGCTCCGGGCGCCAGCCCTTCCCGTGGATCCACGTCGACGACGCCGTCGGCGCGATCCTGTTCGCGCTGGAAAGCGAGAAGCTCTCGGGACCGGTCAACCTCGCCGCGCCGGAGCTCCCGACGAACGCGCAGTTCACGAAATCCCTCGCCCGCGCCCTGCGCCGCCCCGCGTTCCTGCCCGCCCCGGCCTTCGCCCTGCGCCTCCTGCTCGGCGAGATGGCCGGCATGCTGCTCGGCGGCCAGCGCGCGGTCCCGCGCAAGCTCCTCGACGCCGGCTACGCGTTCCGCTTCCCGACCGCGGACGCGGCGCTGGCCGCGCTCTACCCGCGATGAGGCGCCTCGCGGTCGGGCTGATGTCGGGGACCTCGGCCGACGGCGTGACGGCCGCCCTCGTCGACGTCGCGGCGCGGGAAGTGCGCGTGCGCCGCTTCGAGACCTACCCGTACGCGCCCGCGCTCAAGCGCCGGGTCCTGGACGCGCCGAATCTGCGCACGCCCGAGCTCTCGCGCCTGAACTTCGCGCTCGGCGCGGAGTTCGCCCGCGCCGCTCTGCGGATCGCGCGCGGGACGCGGCCGGCCGTCATCGGCTCGCACGGCCAGACCGTCTGGCACGGCCCCGACGACGCGCCGCCCAACACCCTGCAGATCGGCGAGGCCGCCGTCATCGCCGAGCGGACCGGCCTGCCGGTCGTCGCGGACTTCCGTCCGCGCGACGTGGCCGCCGGCGGGCAGGGCGCGCCCCTGATCCCGGCCTTCGATCTGTTCCTGTTCGGCTCCGGCCCCCTGCGCGCGGTCGTCAACCTGGGCGGCATCGCCAACGTCAGCCTGGTCGGGCGCGGGCGCCTGTTCGCGGCCTTCGACGCGGGCCCGGCCAACGCGCCGCTCGACGAGGCCGTGCGCCGCGC
>JAGWRY010000148.1 GCA_028869495.1 Elusimicrobiota bacterium
CGGTCAGCGCGGCGGGCCCGGGGGCGCGGAACCAGCGCGCGGCCGCCTCCGCGGCGGCGGCGAAGGTCCGCGCCTGGCCGAGCAGGGGGTTGGGCGTCTCGCGCTTCACGCCCGGAGTCTACGAAATTCGGCGCGGCGAGAGCAGGCGCTCGGCGTCGCGGAAGGCGTCGCGGTGGGAGAAGGCGACGTAGGACGGGGCGTCGGCGGCGGCCGCCCGGATTGTAGACAAATCGTCTACACCCAATCCGCCGACCCGCGGTCCCCGCGGCCGCAGATAGCGCAGGGAGCCGCGC
Source organism: Elusimicrobiota bacterium (assembly GCA_028869495.1). Classification (GTDB taxonomy): domain Bacteria; phylum Elusimicrobiota; class Elusimicrobia; order UBA1565; family UBA9628; genus GWA2-66-18. The sequence continues at coordinate 294 of JAGWRY010000148.1, forward strand.
GACGGCGGCGCCTCCCGCAGGGGGTCGACGCCGCGCAGGAGCCCCAGGTCCGCGCAGACCTTGTCGGCCAGCCTCGGCGTCCACTCGGCGCCATGCGCCTGCCAGACGAGGGCCAGCCGCCCGCGGGCCTCGTTCCTGAAGAAGCGATACATGTCGCGCAGGCGGTCGGGACCCGGCGCGAAGGAGGCCGGGGTCTCGAAGACGACCAGGCGCGCGCCCAAAGCCTCGGCGGCGGCCTTCGTGGACAGCCAGGCCTCGTGGACCTCCAGGCTGTCCCGGAACCAGCCGCAGAGCGGGCGCCGGGCCGGGGTCAGGCGGCGGCCGGCCGGCGGGAAGCCCCGGTCGGAGGGCGCGTGAGTGATCAGGCGATAGGCCTGGACCGCGAACTCGGCCCCGTCCGGGGCGTCCGCGCGCCAGGCGCTCAAGGTCGCGGGACGCGGCATCGCCTCGCCGGTGCGCGCCTCGACGAAGGAGAGGGAGCGCCAGTAGCGGTCCCGGCCGACCGGAAAGCCGGCGCAGCCGACGCGCAGGGCCTCAGTCAAAGAGGGCGAAGCCGGGCTCGCGCGGACGGACGACGGCCTCGGGCAGGCGGCGCGCCCAGCGCAGGCAGTACCAGGCCAAGCCCAGGCAGGCCAGCCCGTAGGCGAGCTCGAAGCCGGACCAGCGCAGCCACTGGGGCTCGGTCACGAAGGCCCACTTCACGGGAGAGTAGAGGTTCGCCTCGGGCTCGCCGACGAAGAGGTCCCAGAGCCCCTTCAAAGCGGCGAGCCCGCCCCACCCGGCGAAGATCGCCGCGGCGAGGCGGGCCAGCCCTCGGATCTTGATCGTCTCCCGCGCCCCTTCGGGCGACGAAGAGCGATTCCCCCTCATCGAGGGATCAGCGCTTCGAGTACTGGAAGCGCCGGCGCGCCTTCGGCTGTCCGGGCTTCTTGCGCTCGACCATGCGCGGGTCGCGCGTCAGGAAGCCGGCGGCCTTCAGGGCCTTCTTGTTCTTGTCGTCGACCTTGACCAGCGCGCGGGCGATCGCGTGCCGCGCCGCCCCGGCCTGGCCGGAGATGCCGCCGCCGACGACCTTCACGATGTAGTCGTGAGAGGCGCCGCCGTCGACGAGCTCGATGGGCGCCTTCACGTCGCGCGCCTGGTGCGGCAGGCCGGCGAAATACTCGTCGACCGGCTTCTTGTTGACGGTGATCTTGCCCTCGCCCTTCGGGAGGACGCGCACCTGCGCGACGGAGGTCTTCCGGCGGCCGGTGGCCCAAATCGCTTCGTTCTTGCCCATGGTGTTTACTTGGCCTTCGCTTCGAGGATCGCGTGCGGGTGCTTGTCCGCGGTGTAGACCTTCAGGCGGACCAGCTGTTTGCGCGCCAGCCGGTTCTTCGGGAGCATCCGGCGCACGGCGAGCATGACGACCTTGCGCGGGTCGCGCTCCATCTGGCGGCGCAGAGGCGTCGTCTTCGCGCCGCCGGCGTAGCCGGAGTGCGAGAAGTAGAACTTCTGGTCCAACTTCGCGCCGGTCAGCCGGACGTGCTTCGCGTTCGTGACGACGACGAAATCGCCGCAGTCCACGAAATCGGTGTAGGTCGGCTTCTGCTTGCCGCGCAGGAGCGTGGCCGCCTTGGTCGCCAGACGGCCGAGGACCTGGCCCTTCGCGTCGATGTGGTGCCAGCGGCGCTCGAGGGCCGCCTGGCGGGGGTTATGGATATAGCTCTTCTGAGGCATAGTGGCTAACGATAGCAAAATCCCCGTCGGCGACTCAAGGGTTTTCCGTCGAGCCCGGAGCCGGGGGCCGGCGCGTGCCGTAGACCCGCCCGCCGGGCCCCCGCCAAAAGACCCGCAGGCCGCGCCGCGCCCGTCGGTACACGGAGACGCCCTCGTCGGTCAGCAGGCCGCTCCCGTCGAACAGGGGCTTGCCCTCCCAGTCCGTCAGGCGGAACACCCACTTCGCGTCGGCGCCCTTGTTCTGGAAGTAGGAGATCGCGTCCTGCGCGAGCAGGAACTCGAACTTCCGGTAGCCCGCCTTCGTCAGCAGGTCCGGGGCGAGGGAGCCGGCCGACGCGCGGACCGTCCACGGGCGGGCGGTGCCGTAGCGGCGTCGGAAGAGGGCCAGCGCGGCGGGCTCGGCGGCGCGGATCTTGAGCAGGAGCGCCTCGTCGGCGGGGCTCCACCGGCTCTGGTCCGGCGGCAGGATTCCGCGGCGCCACATCTCGTCGAGCGTCTCGCGCCCCGGGGGCCTCGCGGAGGCGCCGACGAGCAGGGTCGGACGCGCGTGGCCGCCGAGCTCGAGCGCCGGCGCCGGACGCGCAAGCGCCAGGACGAGGACGAGCGCCGGGCTCAAGACCCCGACAGCACGCGGGGCAGGACGACGCCGACCTGTCCCATGTACTTGCCCGCGCGGTCCGAATACGAGGTCTCGCAGACTTGGTCGCCGCCGAAGAACAGCAGCTGGGCGATGCCCTCGTTCGAGTAGATCTTGGCCGGCAGAGGCGTCGTGTTCGAGATCTCGATCGTCAGATAGCCCTTCCAGCCGGGCTCCAGCGGCGTCACGTTGACGATGATCCCGCAGCGCGCGTACGTGCTCTTGCCCAGGCAGATCGCGAGCACCTCGCGCGGGATGTCGAACCTCTCGACCGAGCGCGCCAGCGCGAACGAGTTCGGCGGCACGACGCATTCCGGAGCCTTCACGTCGACGAAGGACTTGTCGTCGAACTTCTTCGGGTCCACCAGCGCCCCGTGCACGTTCGTGAAGATCTTGTACTCGTCGGCGACGCGGATGTCGTAGCCGTACGACGACAGCCCGAACGAGATCTTGCCCTTCCCGTCCTGCCGTTCGACGAACGGGTCGATCATCTTCCGAGTCAGCGACATCTCGCGGATCCACTTGTCGGACTTGATCATGGCTTCTCCATTAACAAAGGGGTCAGGCACAAATTTAACAAAAATCTCGCCCCCTCGATGACGCGCTCGAAAAGTTCGTTTCCGGCCCGAAAAAGTTCATTTCGTGCCTGACCCCTTTGTTAATCTGGAGGCGGCGGCGAAGGCGGAGGCGCAGGCGGACTCGATGGTCGCGGGCAGACCGGTGCGGGTCCAGTCGCCGGCGAAGGAGAAGCCCGGCATGCCGCTCCCGGGCTCGGGGCGCTTGGCCTCGGCGCCGGGAACCGGCGAGAGGGTCGCGAACGGCTCCTTGACCAGTTTGGCGGCCGACACTTTCGCCTTCGCGAAGTCCGGCAGGCAGGCGGACAGGTCGCGGGTCATCGCGGCGAGGATGGCGTCGGGAGACCGGCCGACCTGGGCATGGGCGCCGGAGATCACGACTGATATGACCTGACCGGAGCCGGTAAGACCCTGAATCCGCGTCTTGTTGAAGACCCAATGGGTTTCCGTGCCGAGGAGGCCGATGAACCGCTCGGACATGACCGGACGGTCGAGCTTCAGGGTCGCGCCGACGATCGGCGCGGGAGAAAGATCCTCCCACGGGCCGCGGAGCGCCGCGGGGAGATCGAGCTTCTTCAAATCCCACGGCGGCAGGGTCGAGACGACGTGCTCCGCTTCGAAGCGCGAGCCCATGTCGGTGACGACGCCGCGGACGCGGCCGTCCGCGGCGATCAGCCCCGCGGCCTTGGCCGTCGAGATCACGCGCCCGCCGCGCGCCTCGACGAAGGCCCGCGCCGCGTCCGTGTAGAGCTCCGAAAGGCCGACGCGGGCCAGCGCGAAGCGCGAGCCCGACGCGCCGCCGAAGAACATCTCGCGCAAAGCCTGCACGAAGCCCGCCGCCGACGCGCGCTCGGGAGTCTCGTTGAGGATGCCGATCGCGGCGGGGTCGAAGAAGCGGGTCTGGAAGGTCCGCGAGATCCCCAGCCCGGTCAGCCATTCGCGCACGGTCAGGCGTTCGACGCCGTCGGGGACGGGGCCTTTCTTCATCGCCTTGAGCGCCTGATCGAAGCCGAGGAGGGCCGCCTTGTCGCGCGCGGGCACGCCGCGCAGGCGCAGGAGGCCGACCGCCAAGTGCCAGGGCGCCGGCAGCCAGGACGGGCAGTCGAGGCGGTCGCGCCCGCCGCCGGACTCCGCGTAGTCGACGGCGACGTCCGGGAAGATCTCGAGCCGGTCCTCGGTCCCGATCGTCTTCAGGAAGCGGCGCGTCGCGCGGTAGCAGGCCATGAACAGGTGCTGGCCGTTGTCGACCTCGCCGACGCCGGGGTCGCCGAACGAGTACGCGCGCCCGCCCAGGCGCGGCTTCTTCTCGAGGACCAGCACGCGGCGGCCGCCCTCGGCCAGCGCGGCGGCGCAGGCCAGACCCGCGAAGCCCCCGCCCAGGACCAGGACGTCCGGGCGTTCAGAGGCCATGGCAGTAGCGCCAGGCCCGCAGGGCCAGGGCCAGCTTGCGCCCGCGCGAGAGGCGCGTCTTCCCGGTCAGAACGGGATAGCCGCGCTCCTTGATCTCGTCGAGGAGGCCCTCGTAGACGTGGGCCATCACCTCGGCCGGCAGGAGGCTCTTCCGGTCGGCCGGGTCCACGAGCGCGCGCGCCTTCGCGTAGTAGCCCTTCGCGCGCCGGTACTGCGTCTCGAGGACGGCGTCGAGCCCGACCGGGCGGCGGCCGGACTCCAGCTCCTCGACGGAGACGCCCTCCGCGCGCAGGTCCGCGAGCGGCAGGTAGACGCGCCCGATCGCGAGGTCGGCGCCGACGTCGCGCACGATGTTCGTCAGCTGGAACGCGTAGCCGAACGTGATCGCGAACTCGCGCATGCGCTCCTCGGGCGTGCGCGACCAGCCGAAGACGCGCACGCACAGGAGCCCGACCGAGGACGCGACGCCGCGCATGTAGCCCTCGAGATCGGCGATCGTCTCGTAGCGCGCCCCCTCGAGGTCCAGCGCGCAGCCGCGGATCATCTCGAGGAGCTCCGCCTTCGGCAGGCCGTAGTCGGCGATCGGGCGCTCGAGCGCGCGCGCGATCGGATGCTCCGCCGTCCCCGCGTAGAGCCGCTCGACCTCGGCGCGCCAGAAGTCCAGGCGGCGCCGCGCCTCGTCCTCCGGCAGGCCGGAATCCACGATGTCGTCGATCAGACGGCAGTACGCGTAGACCGCGGAGAGCGCCTCGCGCTTGGCGCGCGGCAGGAACAGGAAGCCGAGGAAGAAGTTCGAGCCCTTCTCGGCGCCGGACGCGGTCATGCCCCGACGAGAGCCCGCGCCGCCAGCGGGATCCAGTCGCGCTTGCGCAGCGCCGGCCGCGAGCGCAGGACGTCGAAGTCCTGACGGTGGATCATCTTCAGGATCTGCCTCCCGCCCAGCCAGGTCAGGCGGATCTCGAGCGAGAGCGGCCAGGGCAGGCGTCCGGGCAGGGGGCGGCCCTGGTCGAAGAGCGCGCGCGTGCGCGAGAGCTCGAACTTCATCAGGCTCCTGAAGCGCTCGTTGAAGACGCCCATGCGCAGGTCGGCCTCCGAGTAGCCGTGCGCCTTGAAGTCCTCCTCGGGGATGTAGACCCGGTCCTTCTTCAAGTCCACCGAGACGTCCTGCCAGAAGTTCGCCAGCTGGAGCGCCGTGCAGATCGCGTCCGAGTACCGGAACAGCTCCTCGTCGCGCAGGCCGTGGATCATCAGCACGATGCGCCCGACGGGGTTCGCCGAGCGCCGGCAGTAGTCGAGGACCTCGGCGAAGGTCGCGTAGCGGCTTTTCTCCGTATCCTGCAGGAACGCCGAGAGCAGGTCGTCGAACGGCTGCTTCGGCAGGTCCAGCGTCTTCAGCGTCGCGCCGAGGGCGACGAAGACGGGATGCGTCGGCGGCTTCTCGCCGACCTCGGCGAGCTGGCGGCGCCAGTCGAGCAGGCGCTCGCGGCGCGCGCCCTCGTGCTCGGGCTCGTCGGACATGTCGTCGGCGATGCGCGCGAACGCGTACAAGGCGGCCACGTGCCGGCGCAGGTCCCGGCGGATCAGGCGCGAGGCGACCGGGAAGTTCTCGTAGTGGCGGCGCGCGAGGTCCTGACAGAAGCGGTAGGCGCCGTCGACGTCGTCCGGATTCAGGAGGCGGGCCTCGTACTCCTTGATGGTCCCGCTCATTTCTTGCCGACCCCGATGCGCGTGCGCTTGTCGCGCTTGCGCGGCAGGCGCCGCAGGGGCGCGTCCGACCACTCGAACTCGAAGCTCCCGCAGCGGACCGTGTCGCCGTCGCGGATGCCGGCTTTTTTCAGGGCCTTGTCGACGCCGATGCGCTTGAGCGTGTGCTGGTAGCGCGAGACGGCCTCGGGCAGGCTGACGTCGAGCATCGCGCTCGCGCGCTCGACGAACTTCCCGCGCAGGGCGAACACGCCGCCGCCGAGATTGTCCACCGAGAAGCCCTGCTCGACGACGTGCAGGGCCTCGGCCGGCGCGCGCTCGTCGAAGCGCAGCGGCCCCTCGTGCTTGGCGAGCTCCCCGATCACGCGGTCGAGCACCGCGTCGATCCCCTGGCCGGTCGCCGCCGAGATCCCGAGCACGCGGCCGCGGTACTTCCGCTTCAGGGCCTTCAGGACCTCCTCGCTCCCCGGGAGGTCGAGCTTGTTGACGACCAGGATCCGCGGCTTCTGCGCGAGGCGCGGCGCGTAGCCCTTGAGCTCCTTCTCGATCGCCTTGATCCCGGCCTCGGCGTCCAGCCCTCCGAAGCCGGCGGGGTCGATCAGGTGCAGGAGCACGCGCGTGCGCTCGACGTGGCGCAGGAACTGGTCGCCGAGCCCCTTGCCGGCGGACGCGCCCTCGATCAGGCCCGGGATGTCGGCGACGACGAAGCCGACGTGCTTGTAGGACGCGACTCCGAGGTTCGGCGTCAGGGTCGTGAACGGGTAGTCGGCGATCTTCGGCTTCGCGCGGCTGACGCGCGCCAGGAAGCTGGACTTGCCGGCGTTGGGCAGGCCGACCAGCCCGACGTCGGCCAGGAGCTTGAGCTCGAGGTCGAGCTCGGCCTTCTCGCCCGGCGCGCCCTTCTCGGCGAGGCGCGGCGCCGTGTTGTGGCGGCTCTTGAACGACGCGTTGCCGCGCCCGCCGCGCCCGCCCTCGGCCGCGCGCCAGCGCTGGCCGTCGGCGTGCAGGTCGGCGACGAGGACGCCGTCGCGATAGACGACGGTGCCGACCGGGACCGGGACGACGACCTCGGCCCCGGCGTCGCCGGTCTTGTCGGAGCCCTTGCCGTGGCCGCCGCGGCCGGCCTCGACGTGCGGGCGGAAGTGCAGGTCCATCAGCGTCGTCAGGCGCGACGTCGCCTCGAGCCAGACGTCGCCGCCGCGGCCGCCGTCGCCGCCGTTGGGGCCTCCGAACTCCATGAACTTCTCGCGCAGGAACGACAGACAGCCGTTGCCGCCGTCTCCGGCGGCGACGTGCACTCGGACCTTGTCGATGAAGTTCATGGAGAAGAAACCGGCGACCGGCGCGTTCGCGCGCGGTCGCCGGAGGCCGCGCGCGGAGCGCGCGGGGAGCGGAGGCCGTCCGTTATTACTTCTTGGCGGCGGAGACGGGGTAGACGGACGCCTGCTTCTTGTCCTTCTTCGCCCACTCGAACTTCACGACGCCGTCGATCTTCGCGAACAGCGTGTCGTCCTTGCCGCGGCCGACGTTCTGCCCGGCGAGAATCCGCGTGCCGCGCTGGCGCATGATGACCATGCCGGACTTGACGACCTCGCCGCCGTAGCGCTTGACGCCGAGGCGCTGGCCGTGGGAGTCGCGGCCGTTGGAGCTGGAACCCTGTGCTTTGGTGTGGGCCATGTTAGTTGAGGGAGATGCCTTCGATCTTGATCTCGGTCAGGTTCTGACGATGACCGTGCGTCTTCTTGTAGGCCTTCTTCGTGCGCTTCTTGAAGACGATGATCTTGGGTCCGCGGGACCGCTTGACGACGGTCGCCGTGACCTTGGCCTTCCGGCTGCGCGCCGGTTCCTGGCCTTCCTTCGCGTCGCCGACCGCCCACAGCGCGTCGAACGTCAGCGTCGCGCCGGGCTCGGCCTCCAGGCTCTCGACCTTGACGGTCTCGCCGGGGACGACCCAAAGTTGTTTTCCGCCCGTCTCGATGATCGCGTACATGGGACTCCTTGAGGTAGAGAAACATCATAGCAAAGGCGCCGTCGGGAATCAACCGCCGCCGTCCGCCTCGGGGACGGAACGTTGCAACTTCGTCTTCGTTCTGTTTCTGTACGAATACCGCGACGCCCTCTACGTCAACCTCACGAACCGCTGTCCGGTCGCGTGCCGCTTCTGCGTCCGCCAAAGCTGGGACTGGAGCTACCGCGGACAGGACCTGAAGCTGGGGCGGGGCGAGCCGACGACGCGCGAGCTGATCGCCGGCGCGTCGGAGCGCCTGAGCGCCTCCCCGCGCCTGCGCGAGCTCGTCTTCTGCGGCTACGGCGAGCCGACGATGCGCCTCGACGCGATGAACGCCGTCGGCCTCCACGTGCGCCTCGCGCGGCCGAAGCTGCCGATCCGCCTCAACACGATCGGCCTCGGCAGCCTCGTGCAGGGGCGCGACATCGCGCCGGAGCTCGCGCTGTTCCTCGACTCGGTCTCGGTCAGCCTCAACACCGCCGACCCGGCCCAATGGGAGGAGCTGCACCGCCCGTCCCCGGCCTGGCGCGGCCGCGGCCACGCCGCCGTCCGGGAGTTCGTCGCGTCCTGCCTGAAGGCCGGGCTCAAGACGACCGTGACCGCCGTGCACCTGCCCGAGGTGGACCTGGCGGCCGTGAAGAATTGGGCGCGCGGCGCCGGCGCCGCGTTCCGCCTCCGGCCCCGCCTCGAGGACGAGACCTGAGCTCCGCCTAGGCCGCCGCGCCGCCGTCGGCGGCGCGGCCCTCGGCCTCCAGCGCCGCCACGTCGAGCACGCGCACGATCCCCCGCCCGGTGGACACGATCCCGCGCCGGCGCAGGTGCGCGAGCGCGCGGAAGACCGTCTCGGGCGCCGCGCCGACCCAGGTCGACAGCGCGTGCCGCGTCGCGCGGACCTCGTCCCCGCCGCCCTCGCGCAGGCCGAGCAGGACCTGCGCGAGCCTCTGCCGCACGCTGCGGCGCGCGGAGACGAGACGCCGCATCCCTCTCAAGCGCCGCGCGCACAGCTCGCACGTCGCCCGCGCGACGGCCTCCGAGCGGCGGTAGAGCGGATAGAACGCCGCGTCCGGCAGTCGGACGGCGAGCGTCTCTCCCTCGGCGATCGCCGTGCACGCGTAGCGGTCCCCGCCGCCTCCCAGACGGCAGCAGATGCCGAACAGCTGCCGCGGGCCGAAGCGCTCGATCTGGAAGGTCCGCGACGCGTTGACGAAGCTCAGGATGCGCACGCGGCCGGACAGGACGATCCAGGCCGCCGCCGGGCGCTCCCCCTCGAGGAAGAACGGGGACCCGTCGCAGCCGCGCACGAGCCGGGCCGCGGCGGCCAGGGTCTCGCGCTCGGCCGCGGACGCGCCGAGGAAGGGCTGCGTCCGCTCCAGCAGGCCGAGGATCTCGCGCGTTTCGTGGGTCATCGAGAGCCCGGATGATGTTGCAACGCATAGGCCCGCCCCGTCCCTCGGGCGAACTCGCCGAGCAGGCGGTCGACGGCGCGGGTCGCGCGCAGGGCCTCGGGCGGGAACGACGCCTCCGCGAGCGCGGCCAGTTCGCGCGCGGAGGGCGGCTCGCGCAGGCGGCCCGGCGCCGCGACCGTCCCCAGCCTCAGCGCCGCGCGCCGCGGGGCGACGGCCGC
>JAGWRY010000149.1 GCA_028869495.1 Elusimicrobiota bacterium
AAGCCCGTGAAGGCGGACGTCTCCGGGACGCTCTTCTCGCGCGACCCGTCGTCGCTCCGGTTCGGGCGCGTCGTCGTCGAGGCCTCGAGCGGGGCCGCCGCCGGAGCCGCGCCGGCCCGGTGGACGCTCGACGCGCGCACGGGACGCGTCCTCGACGCGGAGCCGGGCTCGTCCGCGGCGCCCGTCCTGGACGACGCGGAGCTGGGACGGCTCGCGCGCCTGGCCCGCGCGCTCGACGCCTGGCAGGGCGGGGCGGTCGAGGCCGCGTTCTCGTTCGACGGCGGGAAGCTCTACGTCCGCCGCGCGCGCGCGCTGGCTCCCCCGCCGCCGCCGCGCCCGCTGTCGGACCCGTTCAGCCCGCGGCCGCGGGCGGAGGCGCTCGACGTGAGAAGCGTCCGCTGAGCATCCGCTTGAGCTCGACGAGCTCCTCGGGGTGCAAGAAGCCGGACAGGCGCAGGCCGAGCGGGTAGGCCGCGAAGAGCAGGAAGCGCCAGACGAGCCCCAGCCGCGCGCCCGGCAGCCACAGCAGCGCGGTCCAGGCGGCCAGGATCGCCAGCCGGCGCCACTCGTAGGGCGGGCGGCGCGTGCGCCGGCCCAGCGACCAGACGACCAGGACCATCGCGCCGTACGCGGCGCAGGTGGCCCAGGCCGCGCCGATCATGCCCCAGCGCGGGATCACGACCAGGTTCGTGCCGACGTTGACCGCCGCCCCGGTCCAGGTCGTCGCGGCGACCGCGCCCAGGCGCTTGTCGATCAGCAGCGGCGCCAGCATCACGTAGTAGAGACCGTTGAACAGGTAGCCGAGCGTCACGATCGGCACGATCGGCAGGCCGGCCCAGTAGAGCGGCGCGAAGAGCGAGCGGCCGCCGAAGATCGGGGCCTTGACCAGGACGTCGACGAAGAACGCGACGGCCAGCAGCGCCCAGCAGGCGATCGTCGCGAAATAGGTCAGCACGCGCGCGACCAGGCGGTCGACGCCCTCGCGCTCGGCGCGCTCGAGCACGAACGGCTTCCAGGCCTGGTCGAACATGCTGACCAGCAGCATCATGAAGATGCCGAGCTTGTAGCAGTTGCCGTAGAGGCCGGCCGCCGCGAGACCGGCCAGGCGCGCCATGATCGGGCGGTCGGCGACCTGGACGATCATCGAGCCGACGCTGGCGCAGACCAGCGGCAGGCCGAAGGAGAGCAGCCCGCGCGTGCGCGCCGGGTCCGGCCGGCCCAGGCGCGAGACGATCACGGGCGCCAGCATCGCCAGGCCCGCGCTCGACGCGGCCAGGTTGGCGAGGAAGACGCCCTGCACGCCCAGGTGGATCTCGCGCACGAAGAGCCAGGCCAGGACCAGGTTCATCGCGATGACGACGAGCTTGATCCCCGCGTAGGCGGTCGCGCGGTGCGAGCCGCGCAGTTCGGTGTAGGGCATCAGCGCGGCCGCGTCGAGGGCCAGGATGCAGGCCGCGTAGCGGATCACGATCGCGAGCGCGGGCGGGATGCCGACCAGCGCGGCGATCTTCGCGGCGAAGAGCCAGATCAGCGCCGAGACGGTCAGCGCGACCCCGACGACGCTGCCGAGCGCGCCGGTGAAGGCGCCGGCGTCGGCCCCCCCGTCGCCGCGCCCGAGGCGCAGGTACGCGACGTCGAGGCCCAGGCCGTAGACGACCGTCAGGAAGCCGATGCAGGAGTAGACGGTCTGCACGACGCCGCTCTCGGAGCGGCTGAGCAGGTGCGTGAAGAGCGGGGTCAGCAGGAAGCTGAGCAGGCGGCCGAGGACGGTCGTCAGGCCGTAGATCGCGGTCTCGCGCGCCAGGCTCTTCAGTTCCCGCAGCATCTCACTGGTAGATGATCACGCTGGGGCCGGGCTGGAGGGAGAGGACTTCCTTGGCCGACATCAGCGGCTTGTCGTTCTTGTAGAACAGCTTGATGCCCGCGTACTGGACGGGCTCGCGGCGGATCTCGACGCGATAGATCATGCGCTTGAGCGCGGGGATGCCGTAGCCGTCCATCACCATCACGACCTGCACGCGCGGGTCGCGCCGGATCCGGTCGTGGTGCACGACCATCCGGTCGGTGAAGCGGTGGACGAGCAGGATCTTCGGCGGCAGGCCGTAGCGGGTGACGAGCGGCGCGACGATCGCGATCGCGTCGTTGATCTCGGAGGCGTCCATCGTGCCGATGCGGCGGCCGGGGACGCCGCCGGGCGGCATGTCGAACTCCGGGTCGAGGGCCAGGTGGACGTCGGGGCTGCGCAGGTACGGGACCAGGCGCTCGACCTCGTCCTTGACCTTCGCGCGCCCGACCTGCACGTCCAGGATCGTGATCCAGCCGCGCGATCTGGCCTCGCCGATCACGCGGCGGATCATCGCGTCGGGCATCCGCGTGCGGTAGAGCCCGGACGGGCCGGGCTTGCCGTCGGCGACGGTCGCGACGAGCTCCAGGCCCGGCTGGACCGGCGTGCGCGGGTCGGCGCGCCGCCACTCCTCGGCCTGCGCGGCCAGCGCGTCCATCATCTGCTCCGGCGGCATCTGACCGAGGATCCCCATCCGCGCCGACATCGGATTGCCGTAGTAGGTGACGATCCGCCGCCAGGGCAGGAGCGCGCCCGCCGGCGGCGCGATCACGCGCGGCGCGGCGTACGGGACCGGCTTGCGCGCGGGCGCGCGCTGGGCGGGCGCCGGGGACGCGGCGC
>JAGWRY010000012.1 GCA_028869495.1 Elusimicrobiota bacterium
CAGAGGCGTCACCGCCAGGTGGAAGAGGCTGGGAACCGACTGCATGGTCACGGCGATCGGGACAGAGACGTCGAGCGTTACCGAAGTCGTGGAACTGGGAGACAACTGGAAGTGCGTTCCCGTGGCGACCAGCACGTCTTTTGGCGGCGAGGGCAGGTCGGTGACGCTCAGCAGGCGATGGGGAAGCGCCTGCGCGCGTGCGCACGGCGCGAAGACCAAGCAGGACGCAGCACCCGCAAGGAGGGCGACAACAGCGCGACGGCGACTTCGCGGGGGCATGGCGGCCATTGGTTTCCGCAAATCGAGCAAGCAATTCAATTTAGCTCGGTTCTCTCAGGCGTCAAGACCCCCCTATACGACGGACCCACTCCTCGTCGAGGAATTCGCCTTCCCCTGGCGATCTCAACCAAATCTCAACCTCGGCGACCGGCCCCTTGCGCGCCCCGGACGCGGCCCTTACACTGGGAGGACCGGTCCCCGTGCGGCCGGTCCAGATGCTCAATCGGTCGCAGACGGCGCTGCTGGTGCTGGCGGCGTCCCTATTGGGGACGTGCGTCCGGGCGGCCGATTTCGTGTCCGGACAGAACGCATCCGTCGTCATTGGGGAGGGCGACTATGATTATCACTATAACAACGTCCCCTCTTCGAACCGCGTCGTGGCGCAGCTGACGGGCGCTGCATTCGATGCTTCCGGAAATCTTTGGGTATCCGACTCGTATGCCAACAGGGTACTCCGCTTCTCGGTGGGCTTCTCGAGCGGCATGAATGCGGACCTCGTCATCGGCCAGGCCGACTTCGTCAGCTCCGCCGCGGCGACAACGATCAATGGTCTGCATGGCCCCGGTTCCATTGCCTTCGATAGTTCCGGGGACCTGTGGATCGTGGACGCCTCGAACAGCCGAATTCTGGAGTACCGCCCTCCCTTCTCGGACGGGATGTCGGCCTCGCTCGTGATCGGCGAGCCGGATTTCACCAGCGTCAGCACTGGAACAAGCCAGAACTCCTTGTATCTGATAGGGACCGGACAGGAAATCGCGTTCGACCCTGGCGGTAATCTTTGGCTCGCCGATGGTGACAATAATCGCGTCCTTCGCTTCTCGAAGCCGTTCTCCAACGGCATGAACGCCGACTTGGTCCTGGGACAGAGCGTATTCACGAGCACCTCCAGCGACTTGAACTGTGATCAGGGTTTTCCATACACACAATCGGCGAACGGACTCGGTCAGCCCGGCGGTCTGGTATTCGACAGCAGCGGCGACCTGTGGGTCTCTGATCCATCTGGCGGAATCCGTGAATTCGTCCCCCCCTTCACGACGAACATGAACGCCACCACGGCCCTCGGCGCTCCGAATCTGACCACTTGCGTTTCCCTAGCGCCGACGCAATCTTCGATGTACTCGCCGTACGGAGCGACGTTCGACAGCCTTGGCAACCTCTGGGTCGCTTCGGAAGTGGAGCAGCGCGTGCTTCGGTTTTCCCCGCCGTTCAGCACCGGCATGAACGCCTCGCTCGTCCTGGGACAGAGCGTGTTCACCAGTTCCAACACCAATAATGGGCCGAGCTACACGCCGGAACCGATCAACGTGGCGATCAGTTCCGGAAGGATCGCGGTCGCGGAGCTGACTCCAGACAATTTCTTCGGCGGCCCCAGAGTGACCCTATTCGACATCGTTCCCGACAGCGCGTCCGATCTGGCGGGCGTCTCCGCGTCTTCTTCGAGCCGTCTGGGCCTGACCTGGACGGCGACGGGCAACCCCTACGGCGCCTTCTTCTCGGGCGAGTACGCAGTTCAGTACTCCTCGGACCCGCTCTACTCGGCCTACAGCACGACGACGGCGCAGGTCGCCATATCGACGGCCAACGTGACGCCGCAGGACGCGCAAAGCGCTCTCGTCGACGGTCTTCAGGCCAACACGACCTATTTTTTCCGTCTTTGGAGCGCCAACCTCGGCCAGAATTGGTCGGGCGTGTCCAACGCCGCGACGGCGACCACGCTCTCTCCGCCTCTCGCCGCGGGCGTCCCCGCCTTCCTCGACGTCGCGCTATCAAGCGTGTCAGCCCAATGGGTCGCCCTGCCGGCGAGCCCGTCTTCGGCGACGGCCGAGGGCTACACCGTGGAAGCCTCCAGTACAGACTTCAACGGGCAGGGGACCGTCTTTTCGAGCGCGACGACGGACGTGGCGCAAAGCACCTTGACCGTCTCCGGGCTGAGCCTCAACACCACCTATTACTTCCGCGCCGAGAGCCTCAATTGGACCGGGGAGGCGAACAGCACCAGCCTGGGAGCAATGGTGACACTGGCCACCGCACCTTCGGGCGCAAGCCTTACCGTTGTCTCCTCAGCCTCCGCGACACTGCAATGGTCGGCCGGCGGAAATCCCCCGAGCACCGCCTATGAGATGTCCCTCTCAACGGACGTCTTCTCGACCAGCGCCTCGACGCCCATCGCCTTCTCCACCGACTGGACCAGCACCTCCGCCGTCCTTGGCGGGCTGTCGGACGCGACGACCTACTACTTCCGCGTTCGGGCCGAGAATTTCGCGGGCGTCGCCACTGGATTCTCCGCCGTGGTCTCGACGCCGACCCTACCCGGGCCCGTCACCGCTCTCTCGACGGCGGCTCCGACCACGACCTCCCTGATGTGGAGTTGGACGGGCACGACCGGCGCCGCCTTACGTGACTACGAGGTCGTCTCCAGCTCGGACGGCGCCATCTTGGGGACCCCGCCGACGGCGAGCTTCTCTCTGACGGGACTCTCGACCAACACGGCCTACGGCGCGCGCGTCGCCGGCGTGGACGCCTCGGGCTCCGGTCCGCTGTCATCCGACGCCACGGCCTACACATTGGCCGCAAAGCCCATCTCCTCGACCTTCTCCGCGGTCTACGTCTCGAGCCTCACGCTGGCCTGGAACGCCGACGGCAACCCAGCGGGAACGACGTTCCAGATCGCCCGCTCCACCGACGGCGCGTCGTACTCGACGCTCGCGAGCACGACATCGGCCTCTTACACCGACGCCGGGATCGGGAACGCCACGTACTATTACGAAATCCGCGCGTTTAACGGCGATAGCGTGGCGAGCGCCTATGACGTCGTCGTCAGCACGTACCTGAGCGGCCAGCCCCCCGGTTCGCCCAGTGGGCTCGTACTGACAAACTCCAGCACGGCCGTCACCCTGACGTGGAGCGCGTCGCCCGGACCGAACCTGCTCCAGTACGACATCTACTGGGACGCGGGCACGGGAAGCGTCAACTACGCAGCAACCTTCTCGACCGTCGCGGCCTCGACCACTTCGTTCACGACAGGGCTTCTGACGCCGGGAACCTACTTCTTCGCCGTGCGGGCCAAGAATGCGGACCTTCTGGAGGACCAGAACACCAACGTCAAGGCGGCGATCACCGTGGTCTCTGCCGACCCCATCTCGGACTGGATGCAGACGCGGGTGGCCTATCCCGCCTCAGGAAAGACCGTCTGGGGCAACGCGGTCACCTTGGGCGCCGCGCTCGTGCGCGGAAACCTCGCCGGAATCACCCAGGTCCGCTTCGATTATCGGGCGTCCACCACCGCGGCCTGGACGCCGGTCGTCGCCAACAACACGAACAACCCCGTCCTCTCGCCGCCCTTCGACCTCCATTGGAACGTGACCGGGCTGAGTGCCGGGGACTACGAAGTGCGCGCCGTCGCGCGCAACGCGCTCGGCCAGGACGACCCCGATCCCCCCGCCGCGAACGTCACCGTCGGCTCGGTGAGCCCGGACATCACCGAGACGCTCACAGGCTCGTCCTTCCAGCACTACGAGAACGTCCAGAACGGCGTCGCCGGCGACATCTTCCTGGCCGGGGCCGACGGCTCGCACACCATGGAGGTCAAGCTTCCGGCCGACGCCCTGGGCGCCTCGACCTCGACCGTCATCGAGATCACCGACCCCGCCCCCTCCTTGCCGGCCGTGCCCGGCGACCTTTCCGCGGCCGGGATCACCGTCCAGATCGTCCTACAGAACGGGCAGACGGCTCTCAGCGATCCGGCCCAGCTCACCGCGACGTATCAGGACTCCAACGGCGACGGCCTGGTGGACGGCACCGAGGCCCGCGACGACCGCCTCGCCTTCCTGGTCTACCAGTCCGCCGACGGGAGCTGGAAGGCCGAAAACACGACGACGTCGAACCTCGCCGATCACAGCGTCACCGTCGCGACCCCCCATTTCAGCGTCTTCGGCGTCTTCGCCTCCGCCGCCTCGGCCCTGGACCATGTGCGGGTCTACCCCAATCCATTCCGGCCGGACGGCAGCGATCCCGATCAGGGCAAGCCCTACAGCGTCGGCGATCCGAACTCCGGGATCATCTTCGACAACCTGACCCAGGGCGCGCGCATCCGCGTCTACGACGTGACGGGCGCGCTCGTCTGGCAGACGACCTCCCAGGTGACCAGCGGGAAGGTCCAATGGGACGCGCGCAACGAGAGCGGCCACGAGGTCGCGACCGGCGGCTACCTGGCCGTCGTCACCGACTTGGCGACGGGCCGCAGCGTGGTGAAGAAGATTGCGATCATCCGCCACCATTAGCGTCGTCGCCGTGCTGCTTGCGGCCCTGTCCCCGCCCGCGCTTGCCGCGGGCTCGGCCGGTGCGACGCCGTTCAGCTTCATCCGTCTCGATGCCGACGCTCGTCCCGTCGCCCTGGGCGGCGCGTACACGGCGGTGGCCAACGACGCCAATGCTCTGCTCTACAACCCGGCGGGCCTGGCTCTCCTGCCCAGCCATCAACTGACCTTGATGCATAACCAGTTCGTTCAGGGGCTGACGCAAGAGTACGCCGCCTTCGCCTATAACATCGGCGAGAACGACCAGTACAACGACACGCGCTACGGCGACGGCTTCACAGGCCTGCGCCAGGGCTGGGGCGTCATGCTCGACACCTTGAGCTTCGGCAAGATCCAGCGGACCACCGTTTCCAACCCCGACGGAACCGGCCTGTCCAGCTTCGGCCTGCGCGACTCGGCGGTCTCGTTCGGCTATGGACTGCAGGTCCTGCCGGGACTGGCCGCGGGGGCCGCCTTGAAGGGGCTCGACGAGACCGTCGACAACGTCTCGCTATGGGCGCCGGCCGCCGACCTCGGGCTCTATTACGCCCCCCACGGCCTGCCGCTCACCTTCGGGCTGGCCGCGCAGAACCTCGGTCCCGGGGCGAAGATGCAGGGCACCACGGCGACGGAGCCGCTCCCCGCGACCGCGCGCCTCGGCGCGGCCCTGCGCTGGGGAACCGGCCTCGTCTCGGTCGACGGAGTCGAGACCCGCGACGGACGCCCCAGCATCCACGGGGGCGCGGAGTTCGTCGCCTACAAGCGGCTGGCCCTGCGGGTCGGCTACGACGGCGCCAACCAGGCGGGTCCGGGAGTCACGGCCGGTCTCGGCGTCCTGTTTCCCGGCGCGTCCGTCAACTACGCTTTCGTCCCGTTCGGCGAGCTCGGCGATGCGCACCGCATCAGCTTGGAGCTCCACTGGTGAGCGTTCAACTCCGGCAGGCCTCCGCGTCGAAACGGTAGGCCGCCTCGCCGTTGACCGGCACGATCAGGCGGCCGTGTGAACCGAGCTTCGCCCGCATATGGCTGACGTGGGACTTGATCGTGCTCGATCTCGGATCCGGGATGGTCGAGGAGCGGGAGACTTTGCGGTGGATAAGGCCGCGATCGAGCGGGCGACCGCGGGCGCTCATCAGCAGGAATAGGATTCCCGCCTCCGTCTTCGTCAAGGCGATGCCTCCGGGATCGTCGCCGACGTGGAAGCGATGCGCGCGGCAATCGAGGGTCGCGCGCCCGACGACGAGGCGGTCGTTGGCGTCCATGAGAAACCGGGTGCGGCGCAGGAGCGCGTTGACGCGCGCGCAGAGGACCTCGTTGGGCGGAGGCTTGACGAGGAAGTCGTCGGCGCCGATGTTCAGGCACTGGACATGCTGGCTCTGCCGGGCGTCTCCGGTCAAGATCAGGATAGGGAGATACAACGCGGACGCGACATTCTTCTCGCGGATGGCGCGGCAAATCTCGCGCCCGTCGGTTTCCGGCATGTGCAGGTCCAGCACGATCAAATCCGGATACTCGGTCATGGCGCGGCTGACGCCCGCCTTTCCGTTGTTCGCCCAATGGACCCGATAGCCGTCCTGCTTGAACAGCTGACCAAGGAGCTCCGCCATTTCGGCCTGGTCGTCGATCACGAGCAACGTCGGAGCGATCGGAGAGGAGAGCGAACGGCCGTCCTTTGCGGGGGCCTCCTGCGGCGAAGACGAAGAAGGCGGCCGCTCCAGCGTCGCGACGGCCGGTTCGGCCTCCGGCGCGCGCTTGGCCGATGCGGGCAGGAGAGCGCGGACATGGCGCTCGAGAGACGCGGCGGAGGAGGGCGCTTCGCCGATCTCGATCTTGCTGAAGAAATTGCGCGCTCCGCAGGCCAGGGCAACGCGCTCGTCATCCGGCTCCAGGCGCTGCCCCGAAATGACGATGACGGGAATCTCCCGCGTCTGTCTGGACTTGCGGAGAATCGCAAGCGTAGCGCGTCCGGAAAGGCTGCCTGGAAGAATCCAGTCCAGCAGGATCAAGTCCGGCGGTCGTGATCGGCAAAACTCCAACGCGGCCATCCCGCTGGCCGTATAGGCGGCATCGAGCCCCATCAACCGCAGACGGCGCACCAACGGGTCGGCGTAGGAGGCGTCGTCGTCTACGACGAGGACCAGGGGCATGGGTTCGAGCATTTTCGGGAGGACCTGCAAGTATTTAGCAGGAACACGAAGAGTTGTCAATTGTACGGGGGTAAATTTGCGGTAATGCCGAGCGCGCTAAGTCCGAAGAACGCGCGGGCGGCCCACCACGCTCAACGTCAGGAAAGATTCGTCGACGCCGTCGATGTCCAGACACGACTCCGCCGCGGAGTGGCTGAGCGCGTAGGTCGTGCAGGCGCCCAGGTTCAGTGCATTGGCGGAGACGTACAGGCTCTGCGACAGGTGCCCCACATCGCAGAATACGGTGCGCGAAACGTACTCGTGACGATACTTGAACATGGTCCGCGCCCAGACGGCCGTCATCAGGAAGGCGGCCGAGACGCCGCGGATCCACTCCTGGCCGTTGCCGATGCGGCGGACGAGGCTGGAGAAATCCCCCCTCTTGAGCAGTTCCAGGGCGTGGCGGCGCACGCTGTAGTGGTAGAGGCCGGGAGCGAGGCCCTCGACGTCGATGACGACCGGATAGACCTCCACGGGATGACGGTTGCCGCCGGAGTAGCTCGTCTTCTCAAGCAAAGTTCCCCAGGGAGCGGGATGGACCTTCTCCTGTTCGCCCCAGGTCAGATGGAGGATCTCGCTCAAGGCCGCCTTCGAGATCGAACCGCCTCTAAAATCGCGACAGTTGCGGATGCGGGAGAGCGTCCGGTTCGTCTCCGACACAAGGGCGGGACGGACAAGAGCGATCCTCCGCCGACCTTTGTAGTCCTTGTAGAGCGCGGGCTGGCGTCCGGCGCGCATCAGCCCTTCCGCATGCCTTAGGCGCCGGGTCTGCGGCTGATAGCGATGCGCGTCCTTGGTGCCGAAGACGTACTGTCTGGCGGAGTGGCCCCAAGGCCAGCGCGCGAGACGCCGCTCCGCCGGACTCGTCGCGGTCTTCAGGAAGCCCATCTTCCGCAGTAGGCCGATCGCGCGGCGAACGTGTGGGCCGTCCTCACCGGCCGCGCGAACGACGCGCTGAATCTTGGTGGGGCGCGAGAAACGTTCCAGCAAGCCCACCATGTCCGCGGTGATGGCCGCTCGTCGGCGCGTGAGATAGTCCTCGCAGACCAACGAGCCGTCTTCCCAGCGGATCGAAAGAGTGGACGAGCGCCGCAGTGTCTCAGGCATCCGCGATCTCCACGGGAAGGACCTCGGGGCCGCGCTGGGCGGACTCTGGGGTCTTGGCCGTCAGCGAGCGCAAGGGGCTCAGGAGGCAGACCGCGCAGGCCCCGACTGCGATCCAGCCGGCGAGCTGGAAGGTAGTCGGCAGGCCCACGGCCTTTGCCAGGACCCCGGCGCCCAGGGCCGCGAAGACGGCGGCTCCTTCCGCGAACGTCGAGAAGACGCCGCCGACGCGTCCCATGAGTTCGCGCGGGACGTACCAATGGATGAGGGTGGTGAACACCCCGCGCAAGGCCTTCGCACCTCCCAAGAGCAGACCTGCGCCCACGACCACGACGACGGCGGAGGCCGAGGCGCCAGTGACGAAGAGCCCCGCGGCGACGACGGCGGACCACAGCAGGAAAGTGCGGCCGACTCCCAGGTTCTCGACGCAGGCCGCGGAGGTCAGGGCGAAGACCAGAGCGACCGCGCTGACCGCCGAGACCATCCAACCCACCTCGCGCGGGCTGACGCGCAGGACGGAGCCGTAGTAGAACACCTGGAAGCTCAGAAAGGCGGTGCAGGCTCCATAGATGAGGACGGCAAGGACCGTCGTCCACAGGAGGGCACGGTTGCGAGTCTTGCGCTCGAACATGAAGGCGAAGCCTTCCCGGAGCGCCGGAGCCGGGGATGCGGGCGAGCCGCTCGGCCTGGGCGCGGCCTCGGGCAGCCCGGCGACCGCGGCGGCGTTGCCGACCAGGAGCCCGGCTTGGCACAGCATGGCCCAGAACGGCCCCCGCCAGGCGACCAGCAGGCCGCCTGCGAGCGTGCCGATCATCTCCGCGGCGCCGAAGCCGCCCTCGTCGAGGGAGTTGGCGAAGGCGATCTCCCCCTTCGGGATCAGCTGCGGGATCATGGTGCGCTTGCCCGCCGCGTGCGCCACGCCGAGGAAGCCCAGTGCGAGACAGCCCACGGCCAGGAGCGGCAAGGTCAGCGTTTGCGTCAGCCCCATCAGGGCCAGCGCGGCGAAGACCCCGGCCCGCGACAGGGAAGCCGTCAGCATGACCGAGCGCGGAGAGCTGCCGTCCACCCACCAGCCGGCGACCGCGCTGCCGGCCAGGAGCGGCGCGTAGCCCGAGGCGGCCACGACCCCCATCCACAACGCCGAGCCTCTAAGGTGGAGGACCAGGAGCGGCAGGACGACGTACCACATCTCGATCGTCACGTAGGCGAGGCCGTGGCCTCCCGCCAGCCGGGCGAAGTCCGGGTGGGAGGCGAACAGCCGCCGGGCGCGTCCGATGAAGCCCGATCGTTTCATGGATTCAACTCAAAGGGTGCCCCGCCCGAAGGCGGGGCGGTGCGTCAGCAGGTGGCGGTCAGCTGCATTCTTTCGAACTTCTTCGGCAGCGGCTTGAGCCGGAACGCCCGGACGGACTTTCGGCACGGCGTGCGCGGCGTCTTCTTGCTTCGCGTCATTGTCATCTCCTCCGACGAGTTTCATGCGCTTGGAGAGCGCGAGTAGATCGGCCATCTGCTTCTTCAGGAGCGTGCTGGCTTGCCGAGGCGGCGTTTCCCGCCAGAAATCCAGGATCTTTGCCAGCTGGCGGCGGCGACGGCGCGCATCCGCGGAGCCGTAGTTCGTCCCCTCGGGGGCGATGAACGGCCCCGGTCCCATGGTCTTGAGGAAGTTGCACAGGCTGAACGCATAGAGAAGGTGGAGCGGGCGGAAGTCCCATTCGTCGCGCAGGAAGTAGTCGAGGAGGCAGTCGGCCGTCGCCTCCCAGCGCTCGATGACGTCCGGGGTGAAGTGCTCCATGTCCAGGCGCGAGCGATCCTGCCGCCGGTAGAACAGGTAGAAGTTGAGGTTGAAGCGGGCCGCGTCCTTGTCGCGCCGCATGCGCTCGACGTAGCGCTCCAGGTTCGTCGGATCGCCGCCCCATGCCCCACCGATGGCGCATGACATCAGCACGAATTCCCCCTTGTCTTGCGCCTGGTCGTAGACCCAGCGCAGAAAGCCCCTGGCCTCGTCCGTGTCCAGGAAGCCCATCGGCTGGAGGACGTAGGCCAAGGCCACCGACAGCGCGGAGCTGCGCTCGACCAGGTACTCCTGCCAGACGGCGCGGAAGGTTTGGCGGCTCACCTCGAAGAAGTGGGCCTTCTGCGCGGGCTCGAGACAGCGGATGCCCTGGAAGTAGGAGCGCGACATGTTCAGGTATTGCCAGCAGATCGACATCACCTCGCGTCGGGCGCGGTAGTCTCCGCTCAGGAAGGCGTGCAGGACGCGGCGCGCGACGAGGAAATCGGTGAAGAGCTGGTTCATGAAGACGGCGGTATTGGCGGGGCTGTATTTGAGGCAAGGGAGGTGGCCCAAGGTCGCCAGCGCCTCGGCGTGGCGGCCCTCGAGGAACGGGTAATGGTCCATCACGATGCGCACCGCGGCGTCGAGAGGGAGGATGTAGGACTTGGCTCCGTTGCCGTCCACGTAGGCGCGCCAGGCGAGCTTCATGAGCAGTCCGAAGGCGGTTTCCTGGGAGAGCGCCGAGGTGCCTTTCAGCCCCTCGTGCTGAAGGCGGAAGGAGGTCATGTGCTCCATCAGCTCGTACTCGTTCTTGGGCAGACGCCGCGCGTGGTTGCGGGCGAAGAAGTTGGCGCAGGCCAGCCCCGTCAGCGGCGTGAAGTGGATGAGGTTGGAGTTCCTCTGCCACTCGTCGGCCGACAGCTTGTTGAGATAGCCGGCCAGGCTCGACAGCGACGGATCTTTCGGACGGCCGGCGGCGCAGGAGAGGCTCTCGAAGAGTTCCCGGTACTGCGGCGCGCCCCATGCCGGGACGTGGAGACGCTTCAGCCGCCCGCAAAACAGGCTCTCCAGCGGTGTGATCTTCAAATGCGACTCGTAATGGTTCGGCAGGAGGGTCAGGACGCAGACGTTGCGCGCCGCCGCCCGCCAGAAGGCCAGCACGGCCGGATTGGTGAAGTCCGTGCAGGCGGGGTTCTCGTCCAGCCCGTCGAGCATGAGGACGAGGCGCCCGGCCTCGAAGGCCTCCGTCAGGCGTTCGACCATGTAGGGCTCGACGCCGGGAACGAGCTCCCAGGCCGCGCTGAAGCGTCCCCACTCGAAGTGGAGGTGCTTGGCGGGCAGGTAGACCGGGTAGCGCGCCGAGACGGCCCGGCCGAGGCTCGGCCAGCGGCTGAGAAGCTTATAGAGGAGCGTCGTCTTGCCGCTGCCCCCCTCTCCCGTCACCAGGAGACTGCTCGGGAGGGCCGCCGCGGCGGCCGACATCAGGGACGTGCCCGCGCCTTGGACGGGGGCGTCGACGAGGACGTCCTCGATGTCGACCCGGCCGAAGACGCCGAGGTCGCGGGCCAGTGCCTCCTTGAGGATCGCGACCTGCGTCTCCCGAAGCTTCGGGGGCAGACAGCCGCGGTCGACGACGCGCGCCGACTTCTCTTGAAGGACGGCGGCGAAGGACTTCTGGACGTAGCCCCTCCGCGCGGCAAGAGCGCGGATCGCCGCGTGGAGATGTTCGAGGCTGGCGAAACAGACGCGGAGGTCGCGCTTCTCGCGGCGCAGGACCAGATCCACGCCGCAGGGCGCGCAGAGCTTCTTGAACTGAGACAGACGCTCGGCGAGACGATGCCAGTCCCGCTCCGTCGCGAGGCGGGAAAAGACATCCTCCAGGTCCTTTCGTTCAAGGACCAGGCTAAATTCCTTCAAGGCAGCTTCCAACTGCTTCATCGAGTCGTTACTCCCGGCCGGGGGCACCCAATAGAAGAGGGGAATCTGGAGCGCGTGCGACAAGCGCTTCCAGATTCCCCTGGCTGGTCCGATTCTGGTCGGACCGTGGATACCCGTCGGCCAATCCCGACGGTTACAAGGCAACCTTGCGAAGAAGTGTAGGCCGTGCGCGCTTCGGTTTCATGGGGCAATGGACCCAAAATGGACGGTGGGCACAGTGGCCCCCGACGTGGGCCGCCGGACTCATCGGGATTTTGAGGAATCGTTGAGGAATGCGTCGGGAGTTCGCAACCCGAATCTCAGGGGCGCTTGGCGACCAGAGGCTCCAAGGTCGCCTTCTCCCCCTCGACGACCAACTGCCCGTCGAGCCTCAGGTAGTCCGGAGCGCGCAGGCCGAGGATTCTTCCCGCGTCGATCGTCAGGCGGTGCGGGGTCTCGGTGCTCGTCAGGACGGCGAGCCCCGGCGAGGCCAGGACCACTTTCCATTGATTGTGCTGGGTCGTCGCCTTGAGGCGCCCGCTGCGCGTCTGAGGCCAAGGCTCGATCTTGAGGATTCGCCCGTGCAGTTCCTTCAGTTCCTTGGCGTCCATGCGCGCCCCTCCAGGATGGCCGTGATCGAGGGGATGTGAACAGGTTAAGCCCGGAGCTCGCCGTTGTCAAGGACGGGAGGCCGGCCGCCCAGCTAGTCGACGAAGTAGGAGGTCAGCTTCCCGTAGACGCGGGCCAGGGCCTTGAGCTCCACGGCGTCGAGGCGGCGCTCGCCGGACTCGACTTTCGAGACGTACGACTGCGGCTGGCGCAGGCGCTGCGCCACTTCCTCCTGGGTCAAGCCTGCCGCGAGACGCGCCCGCTTGAGCTTGCTCAGAAGCGCCTGATACTCCTTTGAATGAACCGATTTTCCCATGGCCCTATTGACGTCCGAGGGCCATTCTATTATCCTGATCCGGGATATCCCAAAACAGGATACAAAGGGAATGCCACGCGTTCTGATCGTTGACGACGACGCCGCCCAGCTTCGCCTGCTGACGCGAGCGCTGGCGCAAGACGGCTGGGATGCCGTCGCGGCCTCAAGCGGCGCCGAGGCCCTGGCGGCCTTCACCGGCGGCGCCTTCGACATGCTCCTGAGCGACGTCAACCTGGGCGACGCCGACGGCGTCACCCTCGCGCAGGCGATCCACCGCGAACGGCCCGGCATCCCGGTCGTCTTGATGTCGGGCCTGCCCGAAAACGCCGAGCGCGCCCGCGCAGCGGGCTTCAAACACTGCCTTGGGAAGCCCTTCAGCTTGGCTGAGCTGAGGGCGGTCTGTCGAACCTGCCGGGCGCGGCCGGAGGCGTCCTCCCCGGCTGATGAGGATCGCCGCAGAATGTAAATATGCTAATATTCAGCCATGGTGAAAAAGATGACTCCCGTCGGACAGCCGCAAGACGTTGCCTCGAAGCCGTCTCTCCGCAAGGCTCGCCTCGAGGTCTCGATCGACTTCCCGCATGAAGGAGACGTCGTCAAGCCGGGCCACTACGCGATCCGCCTGACCGCCCTCAGCGCCACCCAGGCGCAGGTCCGAGTCGGGGAGAGCGACTGGCTCGACTGCCGCGAGACTTCCGGCCATTTCTGGCACGACTGGGCCCCGCAGTCCGGGCCCACGACGCTGCGCGCCCGCGCCCGCATCGGCAAGGGACGCTGGACTTCCGTCGCCGAGCGTTCCTGCATCGTCGTCGGCTGAGGGCTCGACTTCTCCGCTGACCGGACCTCGGCATACGCCGAGGCGGAAGACCCCCGGGCCGCCCCGGGTCGCCCCGGGGCGGCAGTGAGGGGGCTCGCCTCAAAGCAGGCCGTGATCCCGGAAGCTGAAGAAGCGCTCCCTCTCACCCAGGACGACATGGTCGGCCACGGGGATACCGAGCAGTTCCCCCGCCTTCTGGAGCCGCCGCGTCGCGTCCCGGTCCTCCGCTGAGGGCGTCGGGTCGCCGCTCGGATGATTGTGCGCCACGATCACCGCCGCCGCGTTGAGCAGGATGGCCGCCCGGAACACCTCGCGCGGATGCACGAGCGACGCCGACAAGGTCCCGACGCTGACCTCGTTGAGCCCGACCGCCCGCCGCCGGCTGTCGAGCACCATCAGCAGAAAATGCTCCTCGGGCACGTCGCCCAGGAACTGCCGGAACACCCTCGAGGCTTCCGTCGCGCAGGTCACGAACGCCGCCCCCTCCTTGGCGATGGAGCCGGTCCGATCCAGCATGATCCGGTAGAGCGGTACGCGCGATCTCTTCATCCTCAAAGCCGACGTGGACTTCTCGCTTCCAGGCTCCGTCACGGCCTTCCCGTCCTCTCCGACGTTTACGCAGGTCTTGTTTTTCATAAACACCTCCGACCGCCCGGAGGGGTCGAAGGCGCCCGAGGCGACGCGGCGAGGAATAAATGGCGGGCCCCTGACCGGGAACCGCCCCCGGCACGGCCGGGCTGGCGGCCGCGCACGGCGCGCCGTCCGAGAGGGTGGGGCTGCGGCGGGGGTTGGGCCGCCCTCTCGGATTCCCGCGAGGGATGGCCGTTTATGCCGCAGGCCGCGGCGTGGAGCGCTCCTGAACGCCTAAGCGCGAGGCGGTTATGAAAAACGGGACCGGAGCAGGCGGAGGCGAGGACGGGAAGGCGCTTCGGCGCCGCCGCCGTGAAATCCGGTGGTGCTTGCGTGAATCCGGGACGCCGTCTATACTCGTGTCATGTCGCGAGAGGAACGGGCGCGATCGGCGAAGGGCGCGGAGGCCGTCCCGGACGCGGTTGGGCGAGCGTCCTCGCTCCAGAACCGCATCCGGCGCGAGATCGAGCGTCACAAACGGGGCGAACTGGGCCGCATGGGCTGGCCGTATCTCAACAACTTCCACTGCCGCCTGCCGGGCGGGCTCTATCGAACCCTCGACCCTGATTTCTTGGACGCCCCTTCCCTGTCCCCGGAGGCGAGCCCTAGGCTTCGGACCATGACCCTGCGGCAGTTCTACGCGCTCATCGACCGCCTGATCGCCGAACTGGGGCTGGACGTGGGGCGCATCCTGGCGTTCCAGGCGGCCGAATCCCGCGAGATCTACGACTACACCTTCCCCCTCTACGTCCGCCTGCGCGCGGAGGGCTTCAAGCACTATCCGGACCTGACCTCGTAGCATCCGGAGGCGATGCGCGCCCGATCAGCGGCTCTCCAGAAGCTCCTCGACGGCCCCCGCCAGGCGGCGCGGGTCGAACGGCTTGGGGACGACCATGTCGGCGTGGTCGATGAGGAAGTCCACGTCGCGCTCGTCCGGCGAGCCGGCCGTCATCGCGAGGATGCGGATGCGCCGGGTCGCGGGGTCCGCCTTGAGGATGCGGCAGACGTCGTAGCCGCTGAGCATCGGCATCAGCAGGTCGAGGACAAGGACGTCGGGCTGGAAGCGGCCGATCTCGATGAGGCCCGTCACGGGGTCGTTGACCGTCGCGATCTCGTAGCTGTCGGGGGCGTGATCCCAGCAGCGCTCGAGGAGCCGCGTGATCACGGGGTCGTCGTCGATGATGAGGATACGCCGCGAGGCCGACTCCAGGAGCGCCGGGACAAGAAGGTCGCAGGAGCGCATGAAGGTGAGCAGGTCCGCGCGCGCGATACGCAGGCGGTCGCTCGGTCCCGCGACGGCCTTCAGGCGCCCCGCCGCGATCCAGCGCTCGACGGTCGAGTGATAGGCGCCGCAGAGGCGGGCGACCTCGAACGTCGTGAACGTGCGCTCGGCGCGGCCGTCGGTCATAGGTGACGGAACCGAGGGGCGCGGCGTGGGCGACGCCGCCGGGCGGGGACCGCCCAAAGGATAGCCCCAGCGACGGCGGCGCGCAAGTGACAGTGACAGGCCGACGGCGGCCGAAGGGAACACGGCGACCCGCAGGAGGACCATGGTCGGTCAGACCGGCGAGGCGGCCACGTTCTTGAACCGGCGGTGCATCCACAGCCATTGCTCCGGATGTTCGCGCACCCAGAGCTCGATCCGGCCGGCGACGCGCTGGGTGATGGCCTCCGCGTCTTCCGGCTCGGCGCCGAGATCGAATTCGGGCTCGATGCGCGCGACCGTCGTGCCGTCCTGCGCGCGGAAGGTGCATATCGGGAGCACGGCCGCCCCGGTGCGCCGCGCAAGCGGCCCGATCACCGACAGCGTGTCGACGCGCGTCCCGAAGAACGTCACCGGGATGCCCATGGGCGGAGGAGCGTACTGGTCGTTCATGAACGCGACCGCGCCGCCGCGGCGCAGCGTCCTCATGACGGCGCTCATCGAGCCCGGATGAAACGCCGCCTGCATGCCGACCGACGCGCGGGCCGCCGTGATCTTCTCGTGAAGCCAGCGGGGAGTCAGCACGGTCGTGACGATCGTCGCCTCGACGCCTCTGAGCGCGAGCGCCGCGGCGCCCGCCTCCCAGGACCCGAGGTGGGCGCCGAAGAAGATCACGCCTTTGCCGCGCGCATGCGCCTTCGCCCAATGATCGAGGCCCTCCGCGCGCGCCGCGGTGGGCACGTAGCCGCGCCAATGCCCTTTGATCGGAGAGAAGAAATGCATGAACTCGAAGAGCAGCACGCCGTAGTGCTCGTAGTTGCGGCGAATCAGGGACTGCCGCGACTCCCGGTCGAGCCCCGGGAAGCAGCGCGCGACATTGGCCTCGATGACGGCGCGCTTGAACAGGCGCCGGCGAAACAGCGCGCGCCCGAGGGCGCGTCCGAGGCGCACCTCCAGCTCGCGCGGCATGACCGTGGCGAGCGACCCTAGGGCGCCGAGCGCCGCGATGACCGGAAGGGACTGCCAGATCGGCAGCTGCCTGCGGGCCATGGAACCGCTCCTAGAACTCCCCGCGCCTCTTCCCGGCGCGCCGCAGCTGCCGGACCACCGCGCGCATCGCCTGGGCCGACGCGTCCTCGAGCGCCGAGGGCAGGTCGGAGCCGACGGCGGAGGCCGAGACGCTCCAGAGGACCGTTCCGGTCTCGACGTCGACCAGCCGCACGGAGAGCCCGACCTGGGCCGGTACGAGCGACGTCTGCGGGACGATGGCGTCGCGCCGCGTCGTGCTGTAGCCGGTCACCACGTCCTGGATCGTCGTGACCCTCGCGCCGCGGTTCTTGCGCGTGGTGACGACCCGGCCATAGACTGGGTTCGTGTTCTCCAACGGCATGTCGACGAGCTCGGTCTGCTGGCCGGGAGCCGCGTAATTCGTCAACGTCCCGAAGGCGAGCGCATCGACGCCGAGCAGCTTGCCCAGGCGGCGAAGCTGGGTCTGATCGACCGCCCCCGAGAGATCGAAGGCCTTTTCGCGCAGGAGGGCGTCAACTTGCCTGCGTTCGAGGAGCTGATAGCCGGGCAGCAGGAGATACTTGTCGAACGTCCCCGCCGCGATCGCGCCCGAGCCCGGTGCGCCGGGGTAGTCGGAGAAGGAGACGAGCGCGACGCGGCGCACCTGCGCGGGGTCGTAGCCCTGGCTGACCAGCACGGCCGCCGGCGGCGCGCAGGCGGCCGCCGTCGCGACCGCCAGCAGGACGGCGAGACCTCGGCGCCTAGTCATGGTCCGCGCTCTTCCAGGCGTCAACGCGGCTTTGCGCCTCGCCGCGCTGAGCCGGCGTCAGCACCTCGTCGAGACGGCGCAGAGCCTCGCGCGACGGGGCGTCGCCCCGCCCCTCGGCCAGGAGGTACCACTTGTAGGCTTCGACCAGGTCCTTCGCCGCCCCGCGGCCGAGTTCGCTGTCGCGCCCCAAACGATACATCGCGAGCGCCGAGCCGCGACGCGCCGCCAGACCGTACCACTTGCGCGCGGCTCTCTCGTCGCGCGCCACGCCGCGCCCCGTCTCGTACATGATGGCGAGGTTGCCCTGGGCGAACGGGAAGCCCTGCTCGGCGGCCTCGCGGTACCAGCGGGCCGCCGCGGCCAAGTCGCGCCGCGTCCCCAGTCCATGCTCGTACAGGTAGGCCAGGTTGTTCTGCGCGTAGGGGTTGTCCTTCGCGGCCGCCTTGCTGTAGAACTCGAACGCCTTCTTCGGGCTCTTCTTGACGCCCCGCCCGTTCAAGTACATGTTCCCGAGATTGCACCAAGCGACGGCCGCGTCCCACGCTCTCGGGGAAGAGGCGGCCTTGGAGAACCACTCGAATGCTTCCTCGTCGCTGCGCGCCACGCCCCGGCCTTCCGCGTAGAGGTAGCCCAGGTTGTTCTGCGCCGCGCCGTTCCCGCACGCGGCGGCCTTCATGTACCACTCGACGGCCAGACCCAGGTCCTGCGGGACGCCGCGGCCGTGCTCGTAGAGGAGTCCGAGTCCATATTGCGCCCGGGCGTCCCCCTGCTCCGCCGCCCGCGTCAGCGCCCGCGCCGCGTCCGCGTAGCGCTCAGTCTCGTAGTCCGACTTGGCCTCCTGCAGGAGCGCGGAGTCCTCCGGGGCGGGCGCCGACTTGTCCGTAATGTTCCCCGCCGACCGCGCCGAAACAGCCAGGGCAAGGAGAGCCAGGGCAGCGAAAGGGGCTGATCTCACGCCCGCAGTATAGCGCCGCGGTCGTCGCCGCCGCTTTCGCGACGATGACAAACCGGTCATCCGCGGCCGGGCGCGTCGTCGGATCGCCGGAGAGGCGCCGATCCGGATGGACGGGTTGTAATCCGCAAGAAAGCCTGCCGGGCGGCATCCGCGCTATTCTGCCGCGTCCGGCGCGATCCGCTGAAGCGCCGGCGAGGAGGGAGCATGAGAAATATCCTGATGATCCTGGCGCTGGCGGCCGTCGCCTTCCCGGCGCAGGCTGCGGCGCCGGCCGCGAAGCCGGCGCCCAAGCCCGCCGCTCACGCCAAACGCGCGATGAAGCGCAACCGTCTGACGCGCGCGCAGGCGATCGCCGTCGTCCGCCGGCACGTCAAGGGCGCCCAGATCGCGGAAGCGGAGCTGGAGAAGGAGGGCGGACGCCTGATCTGGTCCTTCGACGTGAAGACCGGGGCGGGGATCCGCGAGATCTGGGTCGACCCGTTCACCGGCAAGGTGATCAACGACAAGGGCGAATCCGCCGCCAAGGAAAGCGCCGAAAAGCTCGCGGAAGGCCGAGGCAAGCCCGAACACGGCAAGCGCCACGCCGCCGCCCCGGCGAAGAAGGACGGCCCCGACGCGCACGCGCGCTGAAGCGAACGCCCGCAGGCGGAAGCGGCGCGCCTACGACCTGGCAGCCGTGCTTCCCCTCCTCGCCTGGTACGCATGGGGAATGGAGGGGCTCGCGAGACAGGTCGTCCACGACACGACCCGCTCTTGGACCGGCGGCGAGCCGCGCCTCGCGCTCGCCGCCGCGTCCAAGACGTCCATCCTGCTATTTATGGGTCTTCAGACTGTTCTGTTCGTCGTGCGTCGGCTCCCCGCGAAGAAGTATCCCGGCGCGCCTCCGCGCCTAGCCGCCGCGATCGGAGCCCTCCTTCCGTACGCGCTGTTCGCGCTTCCGTCCGCGCACCCAGGGGCCGTGCTCTATGCGGTTTCGGGCTTGCTCGTGCTCTCGGGCACGATCTTCGCGATCCGGGCGACGACCCGCCTGGGACGCTCGTTCGCGGTCTTCCCGCAGGCCCGCGGCCTCGTCCTCGGCGGGATTTATCGCCGCCTGCGCCACCCCGTCTATCTCGGCGAGCAGACGGCGGTGCTGGGCGCGATGCTCCAGTTCGCCCAGCCCTGGGCGGCGCTCGTCGCGCTCGCCAGCGTCGCCGCCCAGTTCCCGCGCATGAGCTTCGAGGAGCGGCTCCTTCGGGAGACCTATCCCGACTACGCGGCGTATGAGGCCCGGACTTGGCGCATCGTGCCCGGTCTCTATTAGTCCGCGCCGCGATGAACGCATTGTAATGCTCGGGAAAGCCGCCGCGCCGGAGCAGGACTTATCATACTCGCGTGCCCGAGCGCCGAAGCAGTCGCTTGGCGGACGATCTCCCACGACGCATCCCCCGCGCCGCGCCCGGTGACGCCGTGCCGCCTCCCCCGCGAATCAGCTTCGTGATCCCGGCGTACAACGAGGAGCGACTTCTGGGCCCCTGCCTGGAGTCCGTCCTGGCGGAGTTGAAGCGGACCCCGTGCGCCGCCGAGATCGTGGTCGTCGACAACGCCTCGACCGACGCGACGCGCCGCGTCGCCCGGCACTATCCCGGCGTGCGCGTCGTCGCCGAGCCCCGCAAGGGATTGGTGCGCGCCCGGAGAACCGGTTTCGAGGCGACGACCGCACCCATCGTCGCCAACATCGACGCCGACACGCGCCTGCCCTGCGGCTGGCTCGCGACGGTCCTGCGCGAGTTCTCCCGCGACTCGCGCCTCGTGGCCCTGTCGGGGCCGTATCTTTACGACGGCTTCTCGCCCCTTGCCCGGGCCGCCGTGAAGGTCTTCTATTCCTTCGGCTACGCCGGCCACCTGTTCAACCACCATGTTTTGCGCGGCGGCGCGATGCTCCAGGGCGGCAATTTCGTCCTCCGCCGCGACGCCTGGGAGCGCGCGGGCGGCTTCGACGCGCGCATCTCGTTCTACGGGGAGGACACCGACGTCGCCCGGCGCATCTCGCGATTCGGCCGAGTCAAGTGGACCTGGCGACTGCCGATGCACACCTCCAGCCGGCGCCTGCTGCACGAGGGCATCGTCCGAACCGGGAGCGTCTACGCGGTCAACTTCCTCTGGGTCACGCTCTTCGGACGACCGTACACGAAGCGCTACACGGACGTGAGGCCGAAGGGCCCGTCCGGCGCATCTTGACCGCCGGCGGCCCCCTCCTGCGCACCCTCGTCGAGTACCGCTGGTGGGTGCTCGTCCCCCTCTCGCTGTGGGAGTCCACGGTTGTCGCCTTCGCGGCCGGGATGCTGGCCTCCGTCGGCTGCTTCAACATCTTTCTCCTCGGAGCGTTCTTTCTCGCGCGCGACATCGCGCTGGACCTCGCTTACTACGCGCTCGGACGCTACGGCGGCGAGACGTCCCTCGCGCGAAAGCTCCTCGCCAAGCTGAGGATCGGCGAGGCGAACATCGCGGCGGTGCGGCGCCGGTGGGACTCCCGGCCGGCGCGCACGATGCTCGTGGGCAAGCTTTCTTACGGGATCGCGATGTCGTTCATCGTCGCGGCGGGACTGGTCCGCATGTCCCTGCGCAAGTTCGTCGCGTACGGGGCGCTGGCGGCCGTCGTCCAATACGGGGCCCTTCTCGCTCTCGGCTATTTCTCGGGCGCGGCGTCGGGCGGGAGCATCCCCGGCGTCGTCCGCCACGTGCAGTACGTGCTGGCCGCCGGCGCGCTGGGACTGGTCGCCTTCTACGCCTTCTCCTTCTACACGCGCGGGCGTCTGCTGGAAGGCGCCGAATGAGGATCGGCGTCTTCACGGACCACTTCTATCCGGAACTCGGCGGCATCCAGGACAGCGTCGCCGAGCTCGCGCGAGAGCTGGGCCGCCGCGGCCACGAGGTCGACGTCTGGGCCCCGCGCGCCTCCCGGGCCGACTTCGCGCTGGCCGGTCTTCCGCTCGGGGAGTCCGACCTGGGTCCCCGCGTGCGGGTCCGGCGCGTCCCGGCCGTGGGATTTCCCAGTTCCTCTCTCCAATCGCGGCTGGCATCGCCGTTCTTTCGTCTCCACGCCGCGGCCTACGACGTCGTCCACGTCCACTCCTTCCTGGGGATCGGGCGGCGCGGGCTGAACGCGGCGAAACGACTCGGCGTCCCGGTCGTCGGGACGAACCACTGGGCCGTCGTCGAGTTCGCGGACTACGTCCCGAAGTCCTTGTGCGGCCTGTTCCGCGCGGGAAGCCTGGCCTACGTCTCCTCCTTCTACGGCCGCTGCGACCACGTGACCGCCCCGTCGCGGCTGGTGCTCGACGAGATGGCGGCGCGCGGCCTGAGCGCGCCGCGCTCGACGGTCTCCAACCCGATCGACACCGACGTCTTCCGGCCGCCGCGAGCGGGCGAACGGGAGTCGGCCCGCCGCAACCTCGGGCTCTCCGGAAGGGTCGTCGCCTGCATCGGCCGCATCGCCCCTGAAAAAAGGACCGACGTGGTCCTGCGCGCCTTCGCCCGGCTCGCGATCGGACTTCCGGACGCCCAGCTCGCCTTCGCCGGCCACGGCAGCTTCGAGCCGCGGATGCGCGCGCTGACACGGGAGCTCGGCGTCGCGGACAAGGTCCGCTTCCTGGGCACGCTGACCAAGCCCCTGCTCGCGAGCTTCCTGCGCGCGGCGGACCTCTACGCGATCGCGAGCGTATCGGAGACCCAGAGCATGTCGCTCCTTCAATCCTTCGCCTCCGGGCTTCCCGCCGTCGGCGTCAGGTGGCGCGCGATCCCCGACTACCTCGACGACGACAAAGGGCGTCTGTTCGAGCGCGACGACGAGCGCGCGATGGCGGCGCGCATGGCCGAACTGCTCGGCGCCGGGCCGCTCCGGCGGCGGCTCGGCGCCCAGGCGCGGACTTTCGCGGAACGCTTCTCGGTTTCGGCGGTGGCCGATTCCTGGGAAGCGATCTATCGCGGCGTCCGGCGCCGGTGAATCCGAGTCAGCCCGCGCTCTCCTCCCCGATCCCGTAGGCGGCCGGCGCCTCGATCGTCGCGTCCGCATCCGCCGTCGCGACGGCGGGAGCGATCACGTCCCGCTTCGTGACCGTCAGATAGACGACGAGGAGCAGGATGGAGCCGAGAAACAGCGCGCTCGTCATCGTCGTCCCCAGCCCCAGCCCGCCGGCGGAGCGCGCCTGCGACAGGAAGTCGCCGATCGAGGCGCCCAGGGGGCGGGTCAGGATATAGGCCAGCCAGAACGACGCGATGGCGTTCGCCGGCTGGTAGCGGTGCTCCTGCGGCAGGAGCGAGCGGATCGCATAGTAGGCCAGCGTCACCGCGGCGATGAGCCCCAGGAATATCCCCAGGGAAGTCGAGTACCCGAGGCCCCACTTCTCTGCCGAAAGGTCACCCGCGGCCGTGCCCAGTGCGAACGTGACCAGGATCGTCAGCCAGTAGAACTCCTCCCGCCGCATCGTGTAGATGGTATGGACCGACAGTGTCTTCTCGACGGCGTACCAGCCCGCGAAGGTGAGGACGAGCAGGACCGAGAAGACGGCCGTCGTCGTCTGCAGAGGCACTCCCAGATGATCCGTCAGGTTGTCCGTGATCAGCGTCCCGACGATGCTGAGAAGCACGACGGCCGACCAATAGAAGGACGGAACGTATCGCTCCTTCTTGAACTGCAGCGCCAGGACGACGATCAGCAGAGCGCCCATCATGAGCGACGTCCCGGTGAGCCCGAAGTGGAGCGTCTCGTTCAGGTAATCGGCGGCCGTCTCGCCGACGGTCGTGCAAAGGACCTTGATGATCCAGAAGTAGATCGTGACCTCCGGGACCTTGTTCAGAAGCTGCTTGGTTCGAGTCTTGTTCATAATCCTCCTCGCGCCGCCATCGCGGGCGCACCGAAGTATAAGGCCGGCGGGAAGCCCCAGGGTTTCTGCGGGCTGACAGTCGCGAAAGGCGCGCCCGCCTCGGATGAGCCGGATGTAATGCGCCCGAAAGGCGCCCGCCGCCCGCGTGCGCTACCCTGGACGGGAAGCCCGGCGGAGTCCCCCGGACGGGATTCAAAATGGCATTCTAAAATCGATATGTGCGCGAAGAACGCGGCCCTGCTGGACCGGCTGTTCCGCTTGGGCATCCTCTACAAGGTCGTCGACGGAGCGGCTCAACTCGTCGGCGGCGCGCTGTACTGGCGCTCGCCGCCCGGCCTGCTGTCGCGCTGGGTGCGCCTGCTGACGCGCGATGAGCTCTCCGAGGACCCGCACGACTATTTCGCCACCCACCTGAGGACCTGGGCGGCGCATCTCGGACATCATGGGCACGTCCTCATCACGGCCTATCTTCTGGTCCACGGGCTGATCCAGGTGTGTCTCGGCGTCGCACTCCTGCGCGACCGCCTCTGGGCCTATCCATGGGCGGCCGTCTTCCTGACGGCGTTCGCCGCCTACCTGCTCTACGGGCTGACGCTGAGCTTCTCCCCGGCCGCGCTCGCGCTCTGCCTGATCGACGCCGCGATCATCGCTCTTCTGGTCTGGGAATACCGCCGCCACGCCCGCCCCGCACGCCGCCGCATCCGCGCCCTCAAATCCGTCGCGACAGTCGCACGGAGGTCGTCATGAGCCTGCGTCATCGTCGGCAAACAGCTGAACATGGAGGTCCGCGATGAAACTTCTCATCGTCGAAGACGACACCAAGATCGCGTCTTTCCTCGTCAAGGGGCTGACGCAGGCGGGATTCATCGTCGACCGCGCGGGCGACGGCGACCAGGGCCTGGAAATGGCGCGGCACGGCCCCTACGCCGCGGCGATCATCGACATCATGCTCCCGGGCCGCGACGGCTTGGCGCTGATCGGGGCCCTGCGCCGCGAGGGCGTCCGCCTGCCGGTTCTGATCCTCAGCGCGCGCCGCTCCCTCGACGAGCGCGTGCGCGGCCTGCAGGCCGGCGGCGACGACTACCTGTCCAAGCCCTTCTCCTTCGCGGAGGTTCTGGCGCGGGTTCGCGCCCTGATCCGGCGCTCCGACGGCTCTCCCGATCCGACGCGCCTCTCGGCCGGCCGGCTGAACCTGAACCTGCTGACGCGCGAGGCGAGTCTCGATGGGAAGACGATCCAGCTGCAGACGCGAGAGTTCTCCGTGCTCCAGCTGCTGATGCGCAACGCCGGCTCCCCCGTTTCGAAGGTGATGATCCTGGAGAGCGTCTGGGGCTTCGATTTCGACCCCCAGACGAACGTCGTCGACGTCCTCGTGCACCGTCTGCGTCGACGGCTCGAAAATGAAGTGCGCGGGGGCGGCGACATGATCCGGACCCTGCGGGGCGTCGGCTATGTCCTCGACGCGGACTGAACGCTGGGCGCGGCTGAGAAAGAGCCTCGGCTTCCGCCTAACGCTCTGGCACTCCGGGCTGTTTCTCGCCGCAAGCGTCGGCGTCCTCCTGCTCGCCTACGTCGTCCTC
Source organism: Elusimicrobiota bacterium (assembly GCA_028869495.1). Classification (GTDB taxonomy): domain Bacteria; phylum Elusimicrobiota; class Elusimicrobia; order UBA1565; family UBA9628; genus GWA2-66-18. The sequence continues at coordinate 24,528 of JAGWRY010000012.1, forward strand.
GGGACCTCCCTGCGCGCCGGAGACCGCGCGGAGATTTCGTCGGAACTCAAGGAATTGGCCGCCGCCTACTCGGAACGCGGGGAGGTCGGGCTCCGAGCTGAGGCCGCATCCCAACAGCTCCTGCCGCCGGCGGTCGCCTTCATCCGCCTCCTGCGGCCGGACGGCCGCGCCGTCACGCTCGCATCCCCCCCGCCGGCACCCACCGACGATTTCGACCTGAGCCGTCTGCGCGCCCCTTCCTCGCCCGGTCGAATCGGCTGGAGCCGCGCGCCGAGCGCGCACGACGAGGATGTGCTCGAGGTCGCCTCTCTGCGACTCGCGAACGGGAGCGTCATCCAGGCCGGGATGAGCACCGAAGCGCGAGAGGGGTTCCTGGAGCGCTTCCGCGAGACCGTCGCCGCGATCCTTCTGCCGGTCGCCCTCCTGGCCATCGCGGGCGGCATCTTTCTGACCCGCCGCGCGATGAGCCCCTTGCGCCGCCTCATCGAAACGATCCGCGCCATCGAGGCGGGCTCGCTGAAGAGCCGCGTCCTCACGGAGGGAAGCGGCGACGAACTCGACGAATTGGGCGTCCTCTTCAACAAGATGCTCGACAAGGTGGGGAACCTGGTCGCGGCCCTGCGCGGCGCCCTCGACGACGCGGCGCACGATCTGCGCACCCCGCTGACGCGCCTGCGCGGCGGCGCGGAGCTCGCCCTGAGCGGCGGCGACCCCAAGGCCCGCGACGAGGCTCTCGCCGATTGCGTCGAGGAATGCGATGAGATCCTCGCGATGCTCGCGGGTCTCATGGACGTCTCCGAGGCCGAAGCCGGAGCGCTGAAGTTGAACCTGGAAGACGTGGACGTGACGAGGCTCCTCATCGACACGGCGGATCTCTACCAGGAAGCCGCCGAGGAGAAAGGCCTTCACCTGACGGTCGCCGGACCGGACGGGCTATGCCTCCGTGCGGACCGGGGACGATTGCGGCGCGCCGTCGCCAATTTGGTCGACAACGCGGTCAAATACGTCCCGAAGGACGGCTCCGTGCGCCTTTCGGTCGCGCGCGAGGGCGACGAGATCGTCGTCCGTGTGAGCGACGACGGTCCCGGAATCCCTCCCGAAGATCTTCCGCACATCTGGGACCGCCTCTTCCGCGGAGACCGCAGCCGCTCCCAGCGCGGCCTCGGGCTGGGCCTGAGCATGGTCAGAGCCGTCGCCGCCGCCCACGGCGGCCGTGCGGAAGTCGCCAGCCGCCCTGGAGAGGGCGCGGTCTTCAGCATCCGGATTCCGGAGGCATAAAGCCGATGATCTTCGAATCGCGCTGTTCAGGAACGCGACTCAGGCTCGGAAGCGCCGCCATCTTCGCGAGTCTCGCCCTCCTCGCCGCTCCTCAGGCCCGCGCGCAGTACGTGCCCCCACGCGTCTCCATCGAGCGCTTGCCGCGGACCGGCCGTTACGGCGGCATCGAGCCGGGCCGCGTCTACGTCGGCGACTGCCGAGGCGTCGCGAGCAAGCTGAACGGCGTCCAGATCGAGGAGCTAGCCGTCGTCCGCCTGACGGCTTACACCCCCTGGTACGTCAGCGTCGAGCGCGTCGCCCGCGACAAGGCGGGCGAACTGGGGGCCAACTGCCTGACGAAGCGCTCGACCTGGGGCGCGGGCTCATATCCATTCAGCGTTTCCTACGACGCCTACCGCATCACCCGGCAATGGGGGTTCGGCCTGCGCGCGCCTTGGTTCCCGGTGCCGAAGAAGGAGCTGGCCGACGCGGCCTCCCCGGCCAAGCCGGCCTCCGCCGCGCCCGCCGCGGCCTCGTCTCCCGCGCCGGCCGCGGACACCTCCTCGTCCGCCGGTTCTCCGGGCCAGCCCGACGTCCCGCTCTGGACCAGCGGCAACTTCGTCTTCCGCTTCGTGCTCGGGTTGGACACCGCGAAATTCACACCCGCCGTCTGGCAGGACGTCCAACAGGACTTCAAGGAATACTTCCCGGCCGCGCAATACGCCCGGTTGCTGGACGCTCACAAGCGCGGCGGGCGCATCCTGGTCGACTTCAAAAGCCTGAAGATCACCGAGTTGCCCGCTCATCGCCGCTAGACGGATCGGGCGTCACATAGGGACACATGGCGCCGATCGAATTGTCGGGAGTCCGACGCGGCGACCACGCTCGACCGCCCGACCGCCGTCATTGCAATGCAAAATGAACAAGTGTAAGCTTCAAGCGATGAGACCGCGCGCCGACCTGCGCCTGGGCCTTACCGTTCGTGATCGGACAGACGCCGGTTCCCGGTCCTCCCGCACCCGCCATGCGCTCGGCGCTCGTGCGGACCGTCGCGCGGGGGCTGCCGCGCTTCGTCGCCGTTCAATTTCTCAAACGAGGATTCATTCGATCATGGTTCCATCGGCAACGCCGTTCAAACAGCATGGATTTGGTCTTATGCTGAGCCTGGCTCTCGCGACCGTCGCCGGATTCGCGCACGCCGCGACCGCGGGCGACGCCGGGACGGTGACGGTCCGCGCGAGCACCGTGAGCGCGCGCTACCTGGCCTACGCTCAGGTCGAGCCTCCCTTGGCCTGGGGAAACAGCCGGCCCGCCGGCTGCCCGGCGTCCGGCGGGCTCTGGCTCAAGGCGGCGTTCTACGGGACCGACCTCGACGGAGTCCGCCCCGGGCTGAAGGGCGTCTTCGTCCCGGCCGGCTCGGGACGCCCCGTGCCGGTCCGGGTCTGCGCCAAGTTCGGCCTCCTGCGCGCCGACGGCGGGGAGTCCGCGGCCCTTCTGCCCGTCTCCGCCAGGCCCGGCTGGCGCAACGGCCTGTTCGGAACCGTGACCCTCGACGGCCCCGTCGTCGCCCTGCCCGCGGTGCCGACGCGGGCCCTGATCCTCGACCGCGGACGATGGTGGGTCGTCGTGCGCACATCCTCCGGCGACGAGCCGCGGCAGGTCCGCCCCGGTCCGGCTCGCGGCTGGGAGACCTTCATCGAAAGCGGCTTGTCGGGCGGCGAGCGGGTCGTCGTCGCCGGCGCCTACCTGGAATACCACCGCGGCGTCTCCAAGGCTTACCAGCCTCCCGATTGATGACCGAGAGCGGCGCGCCGACGGCGGCGAG
>JAGWRY010000150.1 GCA_028869495.1 Elusimicrobiota bacterium
CGCCGGCGGCGCCGCCGATCGCCGCGGTCGCCGCGCCCAAGGCCGCCGTCGCCTGCGGATTGTCGGCCAAGGCCTGCGCGACGCGCGGGTCGGCGACGAGGCCGATCGCGGCCGGATTGCCCGCGACGATCGCGGCCGCGCCCGCGGGGTTCGACTGGAGGGACTTCACCGACGGACAATCGAGGATGCGCTGGGCCATCTTCGTGTCCGCGAGGGCCGCGGCCGTGTCCGGATGGTTCAGGACGTCCTTGACGACCCCGAGCGTCGAGGTCACGTCCTCGGAGTTCGGATTCGAGAGCAGCGCCGTCAGGGCGGAGGGATCCGAGCAGTTGCGCCGCGAGCTGTCGCGGCCCATCAGGCCGTCGACGACGAGATCGCTGTCGAAGATCGCGTGCAGGAGGCGCGGGTGATCGATCAGGCGCTCGACGGTCTTGGAGAGAAGCCCGCTCTCGGCGCCGAGGCGGCTCAAGCCCGCCTTGTCGGTCGGCACCCCCGCCGCGGCCATGTCCTCCCGGCTCGGCGGCGGCGCGGAGGAGGCCGCCGGAGCGGCCGCGGCGGACGCCGCGGGAGCCGGCGCGGGCGGAGTCGGCGGCCCGGACGGCGCCGAGCCGCCCGCCAGGGTCTCGGGACGAGCGGACGACGGGGGCGCGCTGAAGCCGAAGCGCACGAAGGAGAGGCCGGTCTGCGTGCTCTTCTCGACCCCGGCCGGCGCATAGCCGCTCCCGGGACCCGACAGGTCGAAGCCGCGGCCCGACAGCGCGTCGTCGGACGCGCGCGACATCGCCAGCCAGGCCACGACGACGAGCCCGAGGAGCGCCCCGACGGCGAAGCCGAGCTTGATCCGCTCGCGGTCGCCGCCCTCGGGGAGCCAGCCGCTCATTCCAGCCCCGAAGGCTCCTCTCCGGCGGGCTCCTGGGACGTCGTCCCCTCCTCCAGGTCCTGGTCCGCCGGGAGGGGCGGAGGCTGGCCGATGCCGGGAACCGCCGCGCCCGAGGAGGCGGCCGGCGCGGCCGGGGCCGAACCCGGGGCGAACGCAGGCGCGCCCTTCGCCGCGCGCTCGCGCGCCTCGAGCTGGGGCACGACCGGCTCGGAATGATCGACGTCGCAGTACTTTTTCGGCGCCGTGCCGGTCGCGAAGGCCTCGAGCAGCTTGTCGCGGCGCGGGCAGTTCGGGCCGAACAGCATGCCGGTCTCGCGGTCGATCGTCGCGAACGTGATGCCGGACGGGACCGGGAAGTCGCGCTTCGGCATGTCCTTGAGCACGTAGTCCATGATGTCGGTCCACCACGGCAGGACCGTCGAGCCGCCGGTCAGGTCCGTGCGGCCGAGGGACGCGAAGTCGTCGTAGCCCATCCACGCGCCGGCGGCCAGGTCCGGCGTGTAGCCGATGAACCAGAGATCGCGGTTGTCGTTCGACGTCCCGGTCTTGCCGGCCAGCGGGCGGTTCAGACGGCGCGCGTTCCGTCCGGTCCCCTCCAGCACGACCGCCTTCATCATGTCGGCGACGAGGTACGCGATCTGGGGCTGAAGCGCCTCGCGGTCGGTCGGGCGGTGCTGCTCGAGGACCTTGCCGTCGGCGTCCTCGACGCGCTCGATCGTGTACGGCGTCGTCGCGATGCCGCCGTTGGCGAAGGTCGCGAACGCGCTCGTCATCTCGAGCGGCGTGACGACCGACGAGCCGAGCGCCAGCGCCGGAGAGGGCTCGAGCGGCGAGCGGATCCCGCAGCGGTGCGCGATGTCCACGACCAGCGGCGGACCGACCTGCTCGATCAGGTTGATCGCGGAGATGTTGCGCGAGTGGGCGAGCGCGGTGCGCAGGGTGATCCGCCCCATGAACTTGCCGTCGTAGTCGTTCGGGACCCAGATCTTGAAGTCGGGCGACGACGCGAACGGCTGGGTCGCCAGCGCGATCGAGTACTGGTCGGTCGCCCCCTCGAGCAGACGCCAGTCGCGGCCGTCGAAGTAGAACGCGAGCGGCTGGTCGTCGACGAGCGTCGCCGGCGTCATCCCCGACTCGAGCGAGGCCGCCCAGACGAACGGCTTGAAGGTCGAGCCCGGCTGCCGGCGAGCCTGCGTGACGCGGTTGAAGTGCGAGTCGCGGCCGCCGACCATCGCGCGCACCGCCCCGGTCTTGACGTCGAGCAGGACGAAGGCCCCCTGGATGCCCGGCAGAGGCGCCGTCGACACGTCCGGGGGCAGGGGCTCGCCGGACGACTCCAGCTCCTTCAGCCGGGCCTCGTGAGCCGCCTCGGCCTTCACGTCGAACTTGGCCAGCGAGTCGTCCATGATCCGCTCGGCCGCCTTCTCGTCGTCGAGGTCCAGCGTCGTGTAGACCTTCAGCCCCCCGCGCCAGACGGCGGCCGTGCCGTACTCGCGCTCGAGGCGCTGCTTGACGTGCTCGACGAAGAACGGCGCCTGGGACTCGAGCCCGACCGGCCGCGACAGCGGGATCGGATCGGCGTCGGCGGAGCGCCGCTCCTGGTCGGTGATCATCCCTTCCTCGTACATCCTCTCGAGGACGACCGAGCGGCGCCTGCGCGCGTTCTCCGGCTTGTAGAACGGCGAGTTCGCGCGCGGCGCGCGGATCAGGCCCGCGAGGAGGGCGCAGTCGGACAGCGTCAGGTCCGAGACCTCCTTGCCGAAATAGTTGCGCGCCGCCGCCTGGACGCCGTAGGCGCCCTCGCCGAAGTAGACCTGGTTCAGGTAGAACTGCAGGATCTCCTGCTTCGAGAAGTTGTGCTCGATCTCGAGGGACAGGAACGCCTCGCGGATCTTGCGCTTGAAGGTCCGCTCGGGCTTCAGGAAGACCTGCTTCGCGAGCTGCTGGGTGATCGTCGAGGCCCCCTGCACGACGCGCCGGGCCAGGAAGTCGCGCAGGGCGGAGCGGAGGATGCCCTTCGGCGAGATCCCCCATTCGTTCATGAAGTTGTCGTCCTCGGCCGCCATCACGGCGTTCTGCAGGTCGAGGGGCATCTTCGACAGCGGGATCAGCGCGCGCTTCTCGATCGAGAGCTCGGCGATCACGCTGCCGTTCTCGTCGTAGATCCGCGTCGTCAGGGACGGCGTGTAGTTCTCGAGCGCGTTCATGTCCGGCAGGCCGGTCAGCAGCCGGCGCAGGGAGACGGCTCCCGCGTAGACGAGCAGGAAGACCAGGACGGACAGGAGGTAGAAGCGCGTTCGCGGCATTCCAGCGATTCTATCATTTCGATCCGGAGGCCCGCGGCGCTTGACGCCGCGCTCCGGACGCCGTACACTCGGAGCGATGAGGATCGGCTTCTACGGCGCGGCGGGCGAGGTGACCGGCTCCAGGCACCTGCTGGAGGCCGAGGGCCTCAGGATTCTGCTCGACTGCGGACTCTTCCAAGGGCACCGCCGCGACGCGATCGAGAAGAACCGCCGCACCCCGTTCGACCCGAAGGCCGTCGACGCGGTCCTCCTCTCGCACGCGCACGTCGACCACTGCGGCAGCCTCCCCATCCTGGTCAAGGGCGGCTTCGCCGGCCCCGTCCACTGCACGGAGGCCACCGCCGACCTGACCGGCCTGATGCTCGCCGACTCCGCGCACCTGCAGGAGTCCGACGCGCAGTTCTTCAACAAGATCCACCAGCGCCGCGGCGACGCGGAGCGCATCGAGCCCCTCTACACGCAGGAGGATGCGAAGGCCGCCGCCGCGCGCCTGAGGCCGCACCCGTACGCGTCGTGGGTCGCGCTGAACGAGCGCGTACGCTTCCGCTTCCTGAACGCGGGCCACGTGCTCGGCTCGGCGATGATCGAGGTCGAAGCGCGCACCGCGAAGGGCGTGCGCCGCCTCCTCTTCACCGGAGACCTCGGCCGCCGCCACACCCTGCTGATGGACCCGCCGGAGCCCCCGCGCAGCGTCGACTGGCTGCTGACCGAGAGCACCTACGGCGGCCGCAGCCATGAGGCGATCGTCGACGTCGAGCCGATCATGAAGCGCGTCATCGACCGCGCCTGCGCCGAGAAGGGCAAGGTCCTGATCCCGAGCTTCGCTCTCGAGCGCACGCAGGAGATCCTGTTCATCTTCGACAAGATGATGCGCGAGGGGCAGATCCCGCGCATCCCCGTCTACGTCGACAGCCCGATGGCGGTCTCGATCACCGAGATCTTCGACCGCCACCTCGACAGCGTGTCGTTCTCGGACGAGTTCAAGCAGTACGTCGCGAAGGAGGGCGACCCGTTCGAGCTGAAGTGCGTGCGCTACGTGCGCTCGGTCGACGAGTCGAAGTCCCTCAACGACCTGCCCGGCCCGATGGTGATCCTGTCGGCCTCGGGCATGTGCGAGGGCGGGCGCATCCTGCACCACCTGCGCAACAACCTCGACAAGGAGACGACGACGATCCTGATCGTCGGCTACCAGGCCGAGGGCACCCTCGGGCGCCGCCTCGAGGAGGGCGCCGAGAAGGTCAAGATCTTCGGCCTCGAGCACCGCGTCTGGGCCCGCGTCGAGACCGTCCACACCTTCTCCGCCCACGCCGACCGCGGCGACCTGCTCTGGTTCATCGGCGCCCTCGAGCCGCGTCCGCGCCGGATCTTCCTCGTCCACGGCGAGCCCTCGGCCCGCGCGGCCCTCGCCGAAGGCCTGAAGGCCGCGGGGATCGAGCGCGTCTCGGCGCCCGCCTACGCCGAGACCGTCGACCTCGTCTGACGCGCCGTCAGCGGATCGCGCGCGCGCGCAGGTCCGCGCGCGCGGCGGGGATGAAGCCGAACGCCGCGTACGCGCGCTGTCCCGCCGCGGACTTCAGGAAGGACAGGTACGCGCGCGCCGCCGCCGGGTGCGCCGCGCCCGTCAGCGCGCAGATCTCGTAGCCGGCCTCCCCGCGCTCGCTGTCGCGCGGCGGCAGGCTCACGCCTTGGACGGGCAGGCCCGCGCGGCGCGCATTCTCGTTCTCCGTCCGCCACACCAGCCCGACGTCGGCCCGGCCCGCGGCGATCGCGGCCGGCGTCTCGCGGTGGTGGACGGCGGTCAGGTAGACGCGCGGCGTCGCCCGGCAGCCCGCGCACTCCTTGCCCCCGGTCAGGCTCCGGTAGAGGCCGTGCCGCTCCAGGACCTTGCGCCCGTAGACGCTCATGATCCCCTCGTTGCGCGGGTTCGGCAGATAGACGCGCAGGTCCGGGCGCGCGAGGTCCGCGATCCCCTTCACGCGCTTCGGGTTCCCCGCGGCGACCATCAGCGCGAGCTCGTTGCGCGTGTAGACGAAGTAGCGCTTCGCCAGCCCTCGCGCCTTCAGCGCGCGCAGGTGCGCGAGGTCCACCGTCGAGTAGACGTCCGGCTTCAACGCGTAGTCCTTCCCCGCGCAGTTCCACCCGCCCTTCAGGATCGCCTGCAGGAGGAGGCCCGGCGGCAGGGTCATCACCGCGACCGATCCGGCCTTCGGGTCCGCGCGCCGGAAGCCCGCGACGACGTCCTTCATCGCGAAGAATTGGTTTCCCGCCAGCCACAGCGACAGGCCGGTCCCGCGCGACATCGCCGCGAGCGCGGCCGCGCCGTCGAGGACCCGCCCGTCCGGCTCGAACACGCGCACGTCGGAATCGCGCCCCGGCGGCAGGACCGCGTAGCGCGGCGCCGCGGCCGCGGCGGAGGCCGCCGCGGCCGCGAGCAGGAGGAAAGCGGTCCTCACGGGTGGATGTAGGCCCAGCCCTGGCCTTCGCGGATGACGAGCTCCCCCATCGCCGACGGGACGATGTGGATGAACGGATAGAGCGTCGACGGATCCACCTTCAGCTCGCGCAGGGTGTTGCGGCACTGCGCGAGGATCACGCCTTTCGCCGCGAGCTCCTTCAGCGCCCCCTCCAGCCCGTTGCCCTTCTTGTAGATGTTGTAGCCGCCGCTGTTGGCCAGGAGCTCGACCTCGACGCGCCCCGTCAGGCGCGGGTCCTCCAGCACGTTGCGCACGTTCGCGAGGGTCTTCTTCATCGCCTGCGGCGACTCCGAGTCGAGCTGGAAGATCACGCCGTAGTGCTTCTTCGTCGGGACGGCCCCGGCGAAGCCCTTGGCGGCGGCCGGGATCGCGGCCAGCAGCAGCGCGGCCATCGTCAACGCTCTCATGTTCGTTCCTCCTTTGGTCTCACGGCTAATAGCGGGCGTCGGCGGGCTTGCCGCCGCGCGGCCAGTCGCGCTCCTTCCCCGGGAAGTCCGGGCGCGGCTGATGGATGACGAAATCGGCGATGTCGCGCGCCTCCCGGTCGCTCAGCGAGCCCGGGCGGTCGAGCGGCATGAAGCGGCGGATGAACGCCTCCGCCGTGCGCTGGCGCGCCATCCCGGCGCCGATGTTGAAGGATCGCGCCCCCCACAGCGGCGGGATCTCCGGGCTCCCGCCGCCCGTGATCAGCCCCGAGCCGTCGGCGGCATGGCAGCGCGCGCAGCGCTCGGCGTACAGGCGCCGCCCTGCGGCGCGGTCGGGCGCGGGGCCCGGCGGCAGCTTCGCCAGACCCCGCGCCGGCGAGCGGGTCCCGGCGGCGACGCCGCGCGACAGCCGGTCCATGTACGCGACGATGTCGCGCATCTCCGGCGAGCCTAGGGCCAGCGGAGAGCCGTTCATGCTCCGCGCGAAGCACTCGTTGATCCGGTCCTCGAGCGTGTCGACGCGCGCGGCGCGGGCGACATAGGTCGGGTAGCCGGCGGCCGCCCCGATCCAGGACAGCGCGCCGGGCCTCCGCCCGGCGTCGAGGTGGCAGCTCGTGCAGTTCATCGCGGCGCGCACGTGGCCCGGCAGGAGGACGGACGTGCGCTCGAGCAGACGCCGGCCCCGCGCCGCGGCGCGCGCGTCGTCCGCCCGGGGGCGCCGCGCCGGAGCGGCGGCGCAGA
>JAGWRY010000151.1 GCA_028869495.1 Elusimicrobiota bacterium
CAAGGCGCGGTCCTCGCGGCGGGCGCGCGCCGCGCCCAGGCGCGGGCGCAGGAGGCGCAAGGCCGCGCGGGCGTCCTTCAGCGCGCGGCGCGCGTCGTGGATCGCCTCGTCGTCCGGCGCGTCCGGCCCGGAGAGCCGGGCGGCCGCCTCGCCGAGCCGGCCGGCCAGGAAGCGGACGACCCCGCGCTCCACGGAGACCTCAGGGCCGGACTTGGCGCCCCTTCTGGAGGCGGCCCATGCGCTCGGCGACCGAGGCGTCGAAGCGCTTCTTGAGGACCTCGGTCAGCGCGTCGAACTCGCGGGCGTTCTCGACCTTGCGCACGCGCGAGTCGTACTCGAGGAAGTCGAGCACGGCCTTCGACTCCTCTCGCGTCAGCGGGCGGCCCTGCCAGCGGCTGCGCATGCGCATGCCGAGCATGTAGAACTCCCACCAGCCGCGGGAGGCGTACGGGGCGTTGATCGCGCGCGCGAGGGTGTGGCAGGCCGAGCAGGCGCGGACGAAGACCCCGTACTCGTAGCGCTGCTGGGCCGGATAGCCCGAGACGTCGATCGCGTCGGGGCCGAGGTCGCTGTAGAACAGGGCGTGCTCGAGCCGCGCCTTCGGCGTCGGCGGGACCTCGACGGCGGCGGGCGGACGCGCGGGAGTCGTCGAGAGCTCGATCTGGGCCGCCGCCTGCGGCGGGCGCGGCGCGGGCCGCGCGTCCTGATCGTTGCGGTGCAGGGCCGCCGTCGCGGGTCGTCCGTCGGGAGGCGGGCTTCCGGACCAGCGCCAGGCGGCGCAGGCGGAGGCCAGGATCGCGGCGGCGGGGAGAAGCGCTCGGCGCAAGGTCTTCATGTCCTAAATCCTAGCAACGTTCTCTCCTCAGCGGGCGAAAAAACCGCCCCGGCCGCGGAGGCCGGGGCGGTTCCTCGTCCTAAAAGACGCCTTAGCGCCAGCCGGAGACGGCGGCCTTCAGGGCTTTCAAGGCCGGGTTCCGCTCCGAGCGCCGCTCCAGCGTCCGGATCTGCGGCGCCGCCGACCTCTGCGCGTCCGGCGCGAACGTCCGCGTCGAACTGCCGAAGGACGTGCCGTCCGGGCCGAAGAGCAGGCTCACCGGCCGGCCGAGGGCGTCGGTCGCGGCCAGCGAGAGCATCGTCAGGCGCTGGACCGTCTCGCCGGACGCGTCCTGCGACTGCTGGTCGAACATCGTGATCCCGGAGACGGCGCTCGCCAGGAACGACGGCGCGACGGCGGGATCGGCCAGGTCGTACAGGGTCGCGTCGCGGGCGATCCCCTCGACCTGGACCTTGCGCTCCCCGTTCGGATCGACGGCGGCGAAGACCGACGGGTCGTCGAAGCTCAGGTCGAGCTGGCGCAGGACCTTCGTCGCGCTCCCGTCGGCGGCCGTCCCGTCCGCGTACTCGAACGCGACGGACTTCACGCCGCTCGCGAGCCACCGCCCCGCCGCGCGGGCGTCGTTGGGGTCCGTCACGGTCAGGTCGTAGAGGTAGGCGTCCCGGTCCTGGCCGAGGATCAGCACCGAGCGGGTGCCGTCCTCGCTGTAGAAGGCCGTCCGCCCCGGCGAGGCCGGCGCGTTCGGATCCGACGGCGGGACGTCCACCGGCGGCGTCGCGTCCGGGATCATGACGATCGTCCCGTTCGCGTCGCCGTAGCGGTAGTAGCGGCCGTCGATCAGCACGTACTCGGCGCCCGCGTCCTGCCACCACCAGCGGCCGTCCTGCAGATAGACCCAGCGGTGCCAGTACGGGTCGTACCACCAGTAATGGTCGCCGTACCAGCGCGTCCAGAAGTAGCTGCCGCCGACGTAGAAGCCCCACCAGTGGAAGCCCCAGTCGTCATAGTGGTGGCAGACGTCCATGCCGTTCCACCGGTGCCAGTCGTAGCCGTGGTCGCCGCGATCCCAGCCGTTCTCGACGCCGCGGATGTCGCCGCGGATGTCGTCGCGGTCGATCCGGCCGATGCGGTCGCGGTCCGGAGGGAGCAGGCGGCCGTTGCGGTCGCCCCAGGGGCGGGCGTCGACGGGGCGGCCGTCGCGCCAGCGCGGCGGCTGAACGGCATGTCCGTCGCCTTGGCGGTGCGGATCGATCACGCGGCCCGGATCCATCGGCCGCGGCGGCAGAGGCATGCGGTGTCCCGGCCGAGGGCGGACGACGACGGGCGGCCGCTGGCGCGGGTCGGGGCGGTGCGGAACCGGCCCGGGCCGGTTCGGGTTGTGCGGCCAGCCGGGGTTGTGCGGCGGCTGGGGCCGGTTGGGATTATTCGGGTTGTGAGGCCAGCCGGGATTGTGCGGGGGCTGGGGCCGGTTGGGGACCGGCGGGCGCGGGTTGTGCGGCGGCTGAGGCCGGTTGGGGATCGGCGGGCGCTGCGGGTTGTGCGGCGGCTGAGGCCGGTTGGGGATCGGCGGGCGCTGCGGATTGTGCGGCGGCTGAGGCCGGTTGGGGACCGGCGGTCGCTGAGGGTTGCGCGGCGGCTGGGGGCGGTTGGGCGCCGGCTGGGGACGCCATGGGTTGCGCGGCGGCTGCGGGCGCTGCGGGACCGGTTGAGGATGCCACGGGTTGCGCGGCGGCTGAGGCCGCTGCGGGACCGGTTGAGGACGCCACGGGTTGCGCGGCGGCTGCGGGCGCTGCGGGACCGGTTGAGGATGCCACGGGTTGCGCGGCGGCTGCGGGCGCTGCGGGACGGGCTGAGGGCGCTGCGGGACCGGCTGAGGACGCCACGGGTTGCGCGGCGGCTGCGGGCGCTGCGGGACCGGCTGCGGGTGCCACTGCGGCGGCTGAGGCCGCTGCGGGATGGGCTGAGGACGCTGCGGGACCGGGCGGCGGCCGCCCGGGCGGAAGCCCTGCTCGAAGACGGCGGCGTCAGGAGTGAAGCTTTCCTGAAGGGAGCGGAGCGCTTGGACGGCGCTCGACGGCAGATAGCCCATCAGTCCGGACTCGGCGCGGGACGAGGTCGCGGAGAACGCGACCAGCAGGAGTCCCGCCCACAGCCTTCTCATCGTCATCGCTCGGCCTCCGACGGCTCGTCTCTCACCCCGAAGGGGACGCGCTGAAAACAAAAAGGGAGGAGCGGGGCGCGTCCCCGTCCTCCTGGCGCCCCGGATTCGGTCCGGGGGTGGAATCTCCTTGACCAGATTTCAAGGATTACAGGCACGCGTATTTTGCTCCAATCGGCCCCCGTTGAACAGGGGCGGAAGGCCTAGAGAAAAATAGGTCTTTCGGCCTATGGCCCGGGGGCGGTTCCCGGCGAACCGGCCGCGGGCCCGGCCGTAGTAGGCGTGTCGTCGATCTGCACGGAGGTTTCCCGCACATGAAGAAGTTCCGAACGCTCTCGCTCCTCGCCGCGGCGGCCCTGTTCTCGGCCTGCGCCGCCAACAAGGCCTTGCGCAACGGCTCGGCCTCGAACCCGGCGTCCGGCCCCGCCGCGCCCCAGCCGACCGACGCGGCCCGCGCGATCACCGCGCCCGAGCCGGACGTGCGCGACATGGCGACGCGCGTCGTGCCCCAGTTGAAGGTCGTGCGCTTCGCCTACGACAGCGCGCGCCTGGACTCGGCCTCGGAGGCGACGCTGAAGGCGAACGCGGCCTGGCTGCAGGCGCACGCCGACATGAAGGTCGAGGTCACGGGCAACTGCGACCAGCGCGGGACGGTCGCCTACAACCTGGCCCTCGGCCAGCGCCGCGCGTCCGCGGTGCGCGACTTCTACAAGATGCTCGGCGTCGACGAGTCGCGCGTGGCGACGATCAGCTACGGCAAGGAGCGCCTGCTCTGCACGCGCTCGACCGAGTCCTGCTGGCGGCGCAACCGGCGGGCGGAGACGCTCCAGCTGATCGCGCCGAACGTCGCGGGCCAGCCGGCCCTGCACTGAGCGGCGCTCAGGCCAGGCGCGCGGCGTAGTCGCGCGCGAAGCGCGCGAGCGGGATCGGTTCGCGCCCGGACAGGGCGCGGACGCCGTCCCCGCCGAGGTCCGCGCGCCCGGAGCGCAGGAAGGCCGCGCGCTCGAGGAGCGCGTCGGCCCGCCAGGCGGGCAGGCCCGCCTCGAGCAGCGCGCGGCGCGCGAGCTCGGGCGGCAGGTCCCGGTAGGAGATCCTCCGGCCCAGGGCCTCGGACAGGACCGCGGCGATCTCGGCGCCGGAGAGAGCCGCGGGCCCGGTCAGGACGGTCGCGGCGCCCTCGCCGGCGCCGTCGAGCAGGGCGGCGGCCGCGGCCGCCGCGACGTCGCGCGCGTCGACGAGGGCGAAGCGCGCGGTCCCCAGCGGCGCGGCCAGCGTCCCGCCCGTCAGGGACGCGGCGAAGAGGTTTTGATAGAGAAGGGCGGGGCGCAGGATCGCGAACTTCGGGCCCGAGCGCGCGAGCTCCTCCTCGGCCTCGGCGCGGCGGCGTCCCGCGGCGAACGGCGCGTCGAGCGCGGCGCCCAGCTCGGAGACGAGGACCAGCCGCTCGACGCCGGCCGCGCGCGCGGCGCGGACGAAGGCGGTCTCCCAGGAGAGCGCGTCCGGGTCGTCGGGCGAGAGCAGGAAGGCGGCGCGCGCCCCCTCCAGCGCGCGCGCGACGGTCTCGGGGCGCGCGACGGAGCCGACGGCGAAGTCGACGGGGCCGATCCGCAGGCGCGCCCGCTCGGGGTCGCGCGTCAGCGCGCGGACGGGGGCGCGGCGGCTCTTCAACTCCAGGACCAGCTCGCGCCCGATCGTCCCGGTCGCGCCGGCGACGAGGATCACGTCAGAGCACGCGGCACCAGAGGACCTTCAGGTACTCGCCCTCCGGGTGGTCGGCCGCGAACGGATGGTCGGCGCCGGCGCCGCTCTTGCGGAAGATCTGCACGCGCCGCCCGGCCGAGCCGGCCGCGGTGCGCACGAACTGCTGGAACTCCTCCCAGGGCAGCATCCCGGAGCAGGAGCAGGTGACCATGATCCCGCCCGGCTCGACCAGCGAGAACGCGAGGCGGTTCAGGTCGATGTACTTCTGCCGGCCCAGGCTCCAAGTCTCGCGGCTGGCGATCAGCTTGTACGGGTCCACGATCATCAGGCCGTAGCGGCGCGAGTTCTGCGCGGCCTGGCGCAGGTACGGGAACGCGTCGGCGCAGACCGCGTCGACGCGGACCTGGTTCGCGTTCGCGTTCTTCTTCAGCAGTTCGACGGCCTCGGGGTCGAGCTCGACGGCGGTGACCTCGTCGGCGCCGCCGAGCTTCTTCGCGTACAGCGCGAAGCCCCCGGTGTAGGAGCAGACGTCGAGGACTTTCTTGCCGCGCGCGAACGGGACGACGCCCAAGCGGTTGTCGCGCTGGTCGCAGAAGAAGCCGGTCTTGTGGCCGCCGGACGGGTCGACCAGGAAGGTGACCCCGTTCTCCTTGACGCGCGTGCCGGTCCCCAGGTTCGGCTTGAGCTCGAAGCCCTCCATGCTCTGCGCGTGCGGGCTGGCGCGGTGGAAGAATCGGGCGTTCGGATAGCGCTTCTTGAGCGCGCGCTCCAGGCGCGCGGCCTGGCGGAACATGCCCAGCGAATAGAACTCGAGGACGACGCAGTCGCCGTAGCGGTCGATGACGAGGCCGGGCAGGCCGTCGCCGTTGTCGTGGGCGAGGCGGTAGGCGTCGCTGACGGCGTCGAGGCCCAGGATCTCGCGGCGGAAGTCGACCGCCGCGCCGACGCGCGCGTCGAAGAAGGCCTCCGCCTCGAAGCTGCCGACGCCGCGGGTCAGCAGGCGCAGGGCGATCAGGCTGCGCGGGTTGTAGAGCGCGACGCCGTACGGCGCCCCGCCGCGGTCGTAGACGGCGACCGTGTCGCCCGGCTTGGCCTTCGGATCGACCTCGCCGATCATCCGCTTGTAGAGCTGGTGGCCGGAGGCGGCCGAGCGCAGGCGCACCCAGGGGATCGGCAGGTCGTGCGTCGGCGGGCGGCCGGCCGGCTTGGCCGGCGCGGCGTCCTGGGGTTCTTCGTCGCTGGCCGCGCGCTCGTTCATGCGTCCATTGTACGAAAAGTCGATCGCCGCCCGACCCCTTCGTTCAAACGACGCCGCCCCCGGCGGGGCCGGGGGCGGCGGGTTCGCGGCGGGAAAGGCTTACCGGCCGGCGGGAGCGCCGGTCTGCTGCTGGGCGCCGGCGTCCGGAGCGCCTTGCGGGGCGGACTGGCCCCGGGAGGCCGCGCCGGCGTGCTTGTCCTTGTAGATGCGGCGGCTGTTGCGGTTCTCCTGGCGGTTCAGCCGGCGCTTCTGGGCCTTCGTGATGCGGCCGTGCTGACGGGAGGCCATGCGCCGCTCCTCGCGGCGGATGCGGCGGTCCGAGCGCCGGGCCTGCCTGGCCTGGCCCTTGGTCATCGTCCCGTTCTTGACGCCCCGGGCGATCCGGCGGTTCTGGGCGGACAGGCGGCCGTTGACCTCGGCGCGACGGGGGTGGTTCTTGGCCCAGCGGCGCTTGGCGCGGGCGGGGGCGGCGGCCAGCGCGGGGACGGCGAGAGCGGCGGCGAACGTCAGGGCCAGCATCAGCGGCAGAGGCTTCTTGTCCATGGGGTTCTCCCGGCGCCTTCAGGCGCCCACGTCTGGGCGATCGCGGATCGCCTCCATCATACGGAAAACGGGGGAAGGAGTTCGCGCTATTTCGCGG
>JAGWRY010000013.1 GCA_028869495.1 Elusimicrobiota bacterium
CCGGTCGAGCGCGGGGGACCCGCCGCGTGCTGGGCGCGCCTGCCGGTGCGCGCCGTCGTCGCGGCGCTCGCCGCGCGCGGCATCCCGGCCGTCGAGTCGCTGTCGGCCGGCGCCTTCGTCTGCAACCACGTCTTCTACGGCCTGCTGCGCGACCTGGAGGCGGAGGGGGACGCCCTCGGCGGCTTCCTCCATCTGCCGTATCTTCCCGAGCAGGCCGCGCGCCGCGCGGGCGCGCCCAGCCTGAGCGCCGCGCTGTCCGCCGAGGCGGCCGCGCTGGCCGCCGAGACCGCCCTGCGCCGGAGGCGCCGATGAGGTTCTGGGTATACGATCCGAAGAGCAAGAAGGTGCTGGGCCCGCACCTGACGATGACGCTGCAGAAGGTGCCGGACTTCGGCCCCGACACGAAGGTCGCGCCGGCCGACGCGAAGAGCGCGTCCGACTGGAAGCGCGCCGGCGACGTCCCCGAGCTCCAGTCCCTGTTCGCGGCGCCGGAGCCCGAGAAGCCGGCGCCCAAGCCCGGCGAGGCGCCCAAGCCCTAACGGCCGCGGCGCTCGTTGAGCCGGACGCAGAGGCGCTCGAGGCGGAGCGCGCGCCGCGCGATCTCGTCCTCGGGCAGGGCCTCGGTCCGGTAGCCGACGTCGTAGGGTCCGTCCTGCGCGGCGAAGTCGGCCAGCGTCCGCCGCCTCAGCGCGACGCCGCGCGCGGCGGGGTCCAGGAAGACGGGCGAGGCGGGCTCGGCGGCGATCGGCGAGGCCGCGACGGCGCAGGCGAAGCGCCGCGACAGCGCGGCGGCCAGGCGCTCGGTCGCGCGGACGTCCTCGGCGGTCTCGCCGGGCAGGCCGACGCCGAAGCAGACCTCCGCGGCGACGCCGCGCGCGCGGATCGTCTCCAGCGCCGCGGCGAGCTCGGCGTTCGTGTACGGGCGCGACTTGTTGAGCCGGCGCACGCGCTCGGAGCCGCTCTCCGGGGACAGGATCAGGCGCGAGCCGGGGCCGAAGGTCTCGGCGAACGCGGCGACGAAGGCCGGGCTCGGCAGGCCCCAGCACTCGAAGACCATCGCGAGTTCCAGGCGCGCCGCGCGGACCCGGCGGAAGAGCTCCGCGTACCAGCCGTCGTCCGGGAACGGGTCGAAGCAGACGTGGACGGTCCGCGCCCCGGCGGACGCGAAGTCGCTCAGGTCGCGCAGGGCCGAATCCGGGGACTTGCGCGCCAGGCGCGGACGGCCGTTGATCGCGGCCTGGCCGCGCCGGCCGCCGCCGCAGAACGAGCAGTCGTGCGGACAGCCGCGGCCCGGGTTGTAGAAGACGACGCGGCGGTCCCGGTACTCGGGACTGCCGGCCTGCTCGTCGCGCCAGAGCCCGCGCAGGCAGTCGTCGCGGTTGAGGACCAGCTCCAGGCGCCCGTAGCGCAGGTCCTCGAGGTCGCGGTCGCAGGCCGCGTACGTCTGCGCGTTGCGCGCGATCCCGCCGCCGCGCCGCCAGGCGAGGTTCGCGACCCCGGACAGGTCCCGCTCCCCGCCGAGGACGCGCCGGACCAGGTCCGGCAGGGGGCCCTCGGCGTCGCCGCGCACGACCGCGTCGATCTCGGGCGCGGCGTCCAGCAGGCCGCGGTCGTAGAGGCTCGCGGTGAAGCCGCCGGCGACGACGAAGGCGCCGGGAAGCGCGCGCCGGACCTCGCGCGCGGCCTCCAGGACGCCGCGCGTCTGCTGATGCCAGTGCAGGTCGAGCCCGACGACGCGCGGCGCCAGACGCGCGAGGACGCGGCCCAGCGGCTCCGCGCCCCCGGCGGCCTCCGCGGCCGCGGCGTTGTAGACGCGGGCCCGCACGCCGCCGCGCTCGAGGAGATCGGCCAGGGCGGCCAGGCCGAGCGGCATGATCAGCAGGTCCCGGCCGCGCGAATGCGCGCGTCCGACGTGGACGAAGAGGATGTCGAGGCCCGTCTCGCGGGACGCGCTCATGGCCGCTCCGCCGCTATTCTACACCCCCGGGAGGCGCTTGCGCCGCCGCGGAATCGGGGCTACGCTGATCGGCGATGAGCGCGGGAGCGGCCGTTCGCGTCCGGAAGAACCCCCGCGGCCGCCTGCTCGCGGCCGCGGGGGCGGCCCTGCTCCTGCTGATCCCCGCGTCCGCGCGCCTCCTGCCTCCGTCGTCGTCGGTGCTTTCGTCCGCCGCGGCGGCGCGCGGCTTCGGCGTCCTGGGCGGGGCCCTGCTCCTGATCGGCGTCCTGAAGCTGAGCGCCGCGCTGGAGCTCGAGGGGACGCTCCTGCGCTGCCGGCGCTTCCTGCGCACGCGGACGCTCGACCTGCGCGAGGCGACGCACGTCCTCGAGAGCACCGCCCGGGTCGCGGTGCTGTACGGCGGGACGGCCGTCGTCCGCTGTCTCCATTTCTGCCGGGCGCGGGAGCCCGGCGCGGGCGCCTCCTTCCTGGGCCGCGTCCGGGAGGAGGGCGCCGCCGCGGGGGTCCGCGCCTTCCGCGCCGCCGCGGCGGAGGGCGGCGTCGACGTCCTGCTGACCGTGTACGGCTACGTCGGCGAGCGACCGGAGGATTCGCCGTTCCGGCGCGAGGACGTCGTCCGCCTGCTCTCGGCGGCGCGCCGCGCCTGCCCGGCTCTCGAGTTCGCCCCGGCCGTCCTGCGGAGGCTGGGCCTCCCGGAGGGCGGATGACGGATCGCGCGCGGCTCGAGGACTTCGTCGCCGCGCAGGACGCGGTCTGGGAGGACGTGCGCCGCGAGCTCGCCGCCGGGGCGAAGCGCACGCACTGGATGTGGTTCGTGTTCCCGCAGGTCGCGGGATTGGGCTCGAGCGCGGCGTCGCGGCGCTGGGCGCTCGGCTCGCTCGCGGAGGCGCGGCGCTACCTCGTGCACCCGGTCCTGGGCCCGCGTCTCAAGGAGTGCGCGCGGCTGATGCTGGCGCGCGCCGACCGGAGCGCGCTCGAGATCCTGGGCTCGCCCGACGACCTGAAGTTCCGCTCCTCGATGACGCTCTTCGGTGAGGCCGCCCCGGAGGAGGCGCTCTTCGCGGAGGCGCTCGCGCGCTTCTTCGGCGGGCGCCGGGACGAGCGCACGCTCGAGTTCCTGCGGGGCGGGGGGCGCGGCGAAAAATGCTAGCGTGAAGGCATGAGCGCGGCCGCGAAGAGGATATCCCGCAAGGCGCTGGTCACGGGCGGGGCGGGCTTCATCGGCAGCCACGTCGTCTCCCGGCTCCTTCGCGACGGCTGGTCCGTCGTCGTCTACGACGACTTCCGCACCGGCCGGCGCCGCTTCCTGGCCCCGCACGCCGGCGACCCGCGGCTGTCGGTGGTCGCGGGGGACGCGCTCGACGCGAGGCGCCTGCACGCCGCGATGGCGGGCGCGGACGCGGTCTTCCACCTGCAGGCCAACGCCGACGTCCGCGGCGGCCCGAAGAACACCCGCGTCGACCTGGACCAGAACACGATCGCGACCTGGAACGTCCTCGAGGGCCTGCGCCGGCGCGGGATCGGCCGGCTCGTCTTCTCCAGCAGCGCGGTCGTCTACGGCGAGCCGGACGTCTTCCCGACGCCCGAGGGGGCGGTCACGACGCAGACCTCGCTCTACGGCGCGAGCAAGCTCGCGTGCGAGGCGATGATCCAGGCCTACTCGTCCTACTACGGGATCCGCGCCGAGGTCTTCCGCTTCGTCAGCTGGATCGGCGAGAACTACAGCCACGGCGTGATCTACGACTTCTTCAAGAAGCTGAAGAAGGACCCGCGGCGGCTGGAGATCCTCGGCGACGGCCGCCAGCGCAAGTCCTATCTCTACGTCGGCGACGGCGTCGACGGGATCTTCACGGCGTTCCGCAAGGCCGGCGGGCGCATGAACACGTTCAACCTCGGGCACCGCGACTTCCTCGACGTCCGGGAGCTGGCGCGGATCGTCGTCGACGAGATGGGTCTGCGCGGGGTCCGGTTCGAGTTCGCGGGCGGCCGACGCGGCTGGCCCGGGGACGCGCCGTTCGTGCACCTGGACGTCTCGAAGATGCGCGCGCTCGGCTGGACGCCGCGGACCTCGATCGAGGAAGGCGTCCGCCGGACCGTGCGCTTCCTGGCCGCCAGTCCCTGGCTCCTGCGCCGCGCCTGAAAAAGGCGGGCGCCGGACCTATTCGGGGCCGCGGCCCCCGGCGGGCGCCGGGGCGGTCGAGGGGAGGACGGGCGCGCTCCCCGTCGAGACGGCGGGAGCCGACGAAGCCGCGGGGACGAGCTGCTCCTCCGCCTCGGGCCACAGGCCCGCGGCGCGCATGCGGCGGGCGACGCGCGCGGAGTTGCGCGCGACGTAGCGGCCGCCCTTCGCGGGGTCCCAGCGGCGCGGGTTCGGCAGGACGACGGCCATCGCGACGGCCTCGTCCGGGGTCAGCTCCGCGCAGGACTTCGCGAAGTACGCGCGCGCCGCGGCCTCGCAGCCGAAGATGCCGGGCCCCCACTCGGCCAGGTTCAGGTAGAGCTCGAGCACGCGCCGCCGGCCGAGGACGCGGACCAGGCGGCGCGCGATCAGGATCTCCTTGAGCTTGCGCAGCGGGTTCTTCGACGGCGACAGGTACAGGTTGCGCGCCAGCTGCATCGCGATCGTGCTGCCGCCGGCGGCCGCGCGGCGCTCGCGCCAGTCGCGGCGCCAGGCGGCGGCCAGCGCGTCCCAGTCCACGCCGCCGCTGCGCCAGAAGGTGTCGTCTTCGGCGGTGACGACGGCGTCGCGCAGGTCCGGCGAGATCTCGTCGTACGGGACCCAGACGCGGCGCACGTTGAGGCGGACGCCGCGCGCGGCGGCCTGGCGCGCGCGCAGGGCGATGTAGGCGGTCGTCGCGGGGGGGCGGTTCTTCAGCGGGCGCACGTCGGGCAGGTCGAGGACCCAGGCGGCCGCGGCCAGGGCGGCGGCCAGCGCGGCGGCGGCGA